>JAUXDF010000246.1 GCA_030618505.1 Spongiibacteraceae bacterium
AATGTCTGATCTGCTAAAAATTGGCGCCAGCGGAATCAACGCTTATCAAAATGCCTTAACGGTTACCGGTAATAATATAACCAAAGCCAATGTGGAGGGTTATAGCCGACAGGAAGTGACTTTAGCGGCTCAGACAGCTCAACAGTTTGGTGCTGGTTATATCGGCACCGGTGTTATTAATGATGGCGTACGTCGTATTTCTGATGACTTTTTGGTAGGACAACTTCGACAAGACACCTCTGCATTTCATAATCTCGATACCTATCTTTCTAATATTGAACAAATTGATTCCTTATTGGCCAATCCGTCAACCGGTCTTACCGCAGGGATGGAGAATTTTTTCAAGGCGGTTGAAAGTGGCGCGCAGAACCCCTCTTCGATTCCCGCCAGGCAATCCGTATTGTCGGAAGCCGAAGGCATGATAGAGCGCTTTCGTACGCTGGGTGATCGATTAAACGACCAGAACGATATTATTAATCAGCAGTTAGGTTCATTGTCTAAGCAGATATCCGCGTTAGCAACGGGAATTGCCGCCCTTAATGATGCGATTGCCAAAGCTGGTGGTAGTAGTTTGGGTGATCAGCCCAATGACCTGTTGGACCAGCGTGATGAAAAGCTAAAGGAATTGGCGAGGCTGGTTTCGGTGACGGTGACTCAACAGGATGGCGGCTTTATTAATGTATTCATCGGTAATGGGCAGGCGCTGGTGATTGGTACTCGTGCTAACGAATTAGTGGCCCAGGGAGGCGTGACCGATCCATTTCGCTTTGATCTTGGTTTTGTTCAGGGAGTTACATTTCAAGCGGTGAGTCAGGATCTTAATGGCGGAGAGTTAGGCGGCTTGCTGAATTTTCGTAGCAACGTGCTGGATCGCTCCTTTAATGAGATTGGACGTATCGCCCTGGCCATGACTGAGGAAATCAATAAGGTACAAAATATCGGTCTTGATCTTGAGGGCAATTTTGGCACAGATTTTTTTGTTGATATCAATAATCCTGAAGTGATGGTTGATCGTGTGGTTGCCAGCCGGGATAACGCCTTGCCGGATGATCGGGTGGTGACGGTAGAAATTCTTGATACCCGTGAAATTACTACCAGTGATTATATTCTTGAAATGAAAGCGGGTGCCGCCTTCACCGTTACCCGTATGAGTGATGATACTGAAGTGTTTCGGGGAGTATCCAGTGGATTTTTCCCCCTTAATGTTGAGCTTGATGGTTTGAGTATCGTGCTGGAAAGTGGCAGCTTTCAAACGGGAGATAAGTTCCTGATTCAGCCTACCCGCCAAGCCGCACTTAATATTGAGATGGCGATAACGCGAACGCAGGAAATTGCTTTTGCCTTTCCCATTAGTATGGATGCCAGTTTAGGGAATGTCGGTAACGGCTTGATCTCCCAAGGTGAGATGCTGAGCATTCATCAAGCCGATGGCAGCACACTGTTAGATACCTTTGCAGTGCCGGGGCAACTGTCACCCCCGATGATTATTCGTTTTACCTCATCGACAAGTTACGATGTTCTGGATAACACCGACCCAGCCAATCCGGTTGATCTACAGCCGCCGATGCGCAGCCGTGTTTATTTTCCCGGACAGGTTAATGAGGTATTTAGCCGCGACCCCAATCAAACCAGAGTGAGCAGTGATACGGCAATAAACAATACGGTAGTCGCCGGAGCTAGCAATGGTTTTCCGCTAGAGACCTTGACGATTACCACCATTGATCCTGATAGCGGTATACCAAGCAGTCAAACGGCAACGCTTTTGGCAGATGCAACGGCCAAGCAAGCGGCTGAGGCAATTGCTCAGCTGGCCGGCGTGTCCGCTGTTGCTGATACCAGTATGGTATTGCAAGTGACTGATGTAGCTGCAGGTTTGATGACCGTTACGCTTAATGGTGTGGATCTCACCGACCCGGTCCTTGGGGTTGTACCCGTACCGATTACGGTGGATTTTATTCGAGATCGTATTAATGGTAGTGGCGTGTTAGCACTCGATGGTATTGTGGCCACTAGCGATGGAATAAATCTTACGGTTCGATCAACGACTGGAGAGGATCTTAGCTTTGCGGTGACCGGTGGTGGAGCTGGGGATCAGCTGGATATTTCCCAGGCCAACGGTCAAACGGCTCTGGGAGCAACAACCGTCGCCGTGCTAGGTACTGCAACTGTGGGTGGTGTTGTGGCTGTGGATATGGCTGATAGTGGTTATATGAACTCCAGTATCGCTGCTGATGCAGGGCGTTTTGCCTCGATCTCCCTGGCACAAAATACTTATAAGGGCTTTCAGGTTGCCTTGACCGGCACGCCTGCTTTAGGCGATGAATTTTCCATTGGTTTTAATACCGATGGCACATCCGATAATCGTAATAGCGTGGCACTGGCTGCATTGGCCAAGGCCTCAACCATACAAAATAGCGGCATCTCCTTTCAGGAAGCTTACGGTCAGCTGGTTGGATTTATTGGCACGGATACGGCGCAAATGCGCATCAATCAAGAAGCCAGTGAAGCGTTATTGCGACAATCACAAGCCAATCGCGATTCTCTTTCCGGGGTGAACCTTGATGAGGAAGCTGCCAGGTTGATACAATTTGAACAAGCTTACAACGCGGCGGCCCAGGTTGTTAATGTTGCCCGGCAAATTTTTGACTCACTGCTGAATGCGGTGAGGTAGGGTGCGGATTACGGCTTTAATCCCTTCTCCTGGGGGAGAAGGTTAGGATGAGGGGCTCATAAATAAGAAGACCACCCTCACCCCAGCCCTCTCCCTCAGGAGAGGGGGTTAAAGGCGCCATTTAGGTAAGACAGGAATGATGGAGATTAAAACATGAGAATCTCAACACTGCAGGCATTTTCTATTGGCCTTAATGGCATTAGCGATGTCTCAGGTCAGAGCATAAAAACGCAAAACCAGATTTCAACCGGTAAGCGGATAATCAATCCCTCTGATGATCCGGTGGCTTCGGCGCGCGTGTTACAGCTTAATCAGGATAAAGCCCAGCGTGATCAGTTTATTAGTAATATTGATAGCTCCACCGGCGCCCTGGAATTGGAAGAGCAGTATTTAGAGTCTGCTTATGAAATCATTATTCGTATCCGGGAATTAGCAATTCAGGCAGGGAATGGCGCATACACAATCGTGGAGCGACATTCAATTGCTGAAGAAGTGGAAGTTCGCATGGAGGAGTTGGTTGATCTGATGAACTCCAGGGATATCAATGGCGATTATCTCTTTGCTGGTTTCAAAGGGGATACGCAACCTTTTGTAAAGACGGATAGCGGTAGCTATGATTACGAGGGAGATGAAGGGCAGCGATTTGTTTCTATATCAAGCAGTACGACTATTGCAGTGAGTGATTCTGGTAAAGCTGTCTTTGAGGATATTCCCAGCGCACAAAATTCTTTTTTTACTGCTGCCAGTCCGAATAATACTGCCGATCCAGCAGCATTTATTACTCAAGGGATAGTGGTTGATCAGGCAGCTTATGATGCGTTTTATCCTGAAGATATGCTGATCACCTTTAATGATCCGACAGCTGTTGTACCTGCTCAGGCAAACTACTCCATTACACAAAAGTCTGATGGTCGTTCTGTCGTATCAAATGTTCCCTTTACCAGTGGTGATCAGATACTTGTCAATGGTGTTGATGTTGCAATTAACGGCACACCCAATGTGGCAGATACGTTTTTTGTAGAGTCCACGGCCAAGCAGGGCTTGTTGACTACTATTGGTCGCTTGGTTGAGGGTTTACGCATGCTTGGTGATCATCAGCAGGCTGAGCGTGATGAGCTGCTTGGTTCTTCTCTGGCTAATCTTGACAATGCCCAAATCAGTATTTCACAGGTTCAATCTCAAATTGGTGGCCGGCTAAATACGCTGGATAGTGTTCGCGACCTGTTGTCGCAAGTTGATGTCACCTCTCAGGCGATTCTTTCTGAATTGCAAGATCTGGATTATGCAGAAGCCCTCAGCAGGCTGAGTTTTGAAACCTTCATTCTTGAAGCTGCCCAACAAAGTTATGTTAAGGTAGCCAACCTTTCGTTGTTTAACTTTCTTCGTTAGTGTCTATTCGCAAGGCAAACCACAAAAATTGTATTGGGTTTTAGCTTGAGCTGAAAAATTGCTGCCAAGAGGGGGAGGAAGCCCCGTTTTATGGGGCGGTGTGCTTATGGGAGAGAGGGAGTTCTAAAATCTGCGCTTACTAGAAACTTTGCGCCATTAGAGCCTGAGTTGCCAGCGGCCAATCAGCCAGCTTGAAAGCCTTAATATGATTTTTGAAAAGACTGTTATTGAGATTGCCATACATAGAGGTGAGCAATAGCGCGCCGATCACATCGCTTGTTGTGCAATCGGGTTCATCAAAGTGGGTTTGCAGCTGCTGATAAACACTAGTCAGAATCTTCTCATCAGCATCACTTTTCTGCAGGCTTGTCTGGGTGCTTTTTGTCTGCTGAATGCCAATGCCAATAATCAAGGGAAGGTATTTGTCATCAATTGATTTTTCCTGGATGCTTTTGCTGAAAATCGCACTGCGAGCAGTGCTAACGATACCGGAAAGGAATTTGTCCTTTAGATCGCAGTGACTTAAAACATCGATCAGCAAACGGTCATCAAAAATATCGTCGGCGGAGGCGTCGTCTTTACAAAAAAGGCGATACTTTTCACATAACAGGGAAGTGGCGAGAGGTGCCAGACGCTCGTAATCGATGTTGGCAAACTCAAAGAAACTGATCAGGTCACTTTCAAGATTTGGCAAATAATTGTCTGCAAGCAGATGTTCAGAGCAATTCAACAGGCCCTCTTGAACATGCTGGTTGATAATGCCTTTATGAAACAATGTGCGGTATTGGGCAAATGCAGAACCGATATCACCTTCCAGTAAAGTAGTGTAGGCCAAAGAGATCTGAACTTTTTCTGCAGCTTCGGGTTGGTTGGCGACAAGGTTAAGATAATCACGCGCCTGTTGAATATTATTTTCAGCCAGATAAGTGTATGCCAGATTGATGACTGTCGTGGCATCATTTTGGTTTATTTCCAGCGCCTGGTTAAAGTGGCGCTTGGCAGTGGATAGCTGATGTGAATCGAGAGCGATCCGCCCCATGATATTCAGCGCCTCGACGTTACTCTTATCTAATCCAGCATTATCGAGATGCTTCTTTGCAAAAGCAGAGTGGCTTTCAGATTCATAAGGCCGGTTTTGTTCTCTTGTATTCATGGTAATTCCTTTTGCTCGAAATGGACTGAGCAGTTTTGCTTTTTTTAAAGGTACAGCTGTCTAAGCACAAGTCGCGCCAATTTTTATTTGTCGGGCTAAGTTGATTTATTTAATGG
>JAUXDF010000406.1 GCA_030618505.1 Spongiibacteraceae bacterium
CCGGGTTGTTTTGGATGTAACTAAAGGGGAGTTAGTACTCCGCTTTTTTATGATAAAAATCTGCCCTTTAGAGAAGGAAGCTGGAGATGACAATAATTGCGACCAAAATTGCAGTAACAGGTGCGGCGGGCCGAATGGGGAAAACCCTCATTGAGGCTATTAGCAATGCCGAAGGTGTGGAGCTGACAGCGGCGCTCGAGAGCGCAGAGAGTAGTCTGATTGGTGCAGATGCGGGTGAGCTGGCGGGTATTGGCAAAAATGGCGTGGTGATTGTTGATGATATCAACAAGGTTATTAATGACTTTGATGTGATGATCGATTTTACCGTACCGGCGGCTACCCTTGCCAATGCGGCGGCCTGTGCGGCGGCGAGTAAAAAGATGGTAATTGGTACCACCGGCTTCACCGAGCAGCAGAAAGACCAATTGCTTGCCCATCAGGAGAAAATCTCTATCTGCATGGCCGCCAATTTTAGTGTGGGGGTGAATCTTTGTTTTAAACTTCTCGATATGGCGGCGCGCACTTTGGGTGATGATGTCGATATTGAAGTCTATGAAGCCCACCATCGTCACAAGGTTGATGCTCCCTCTGGCACGGCTTTACGTATGGGCGAAGTTGTCGCCGATGCCCTTGGCCGAGACCTGAGTACCTGCGCTGTTTATGGTCGTGAGGGCCAAACCGGTGCCCGTGATAGAGAGACTATTGGATTTGCCACTGTGCGCGCGGGCGATATTGTTGGTGATCATACAGTGATGTTTGCTGCCGATGGCGAGCGGGTTGAAATTACCCATAAGGCCAGTAGTCGGATGTCATTTGCCCGTGGTGCAGTGCGGGCTGCAGCCTGGTTGATGTTAAACGAGAGTGGCTTGTATGATATGCAGGATGTATTGGCTCTGCGTTGAGTCAATTTAACGGCCGTTGATCTGGTTATCTGATGGACAGCGGGGGGTGTATCACGTAAAATCCGCTTCCCAGAAAAGGGGCGATTTGCAGTATATAGTGGACGGTATGATTGTCATCAGAGATATCATCCGGCTGCAGTGCAGAATTAAAGCGGGGTGAGCTTGGCTTCATCTCGCTTTTTTTCGGATATAGATAGGCATTTTGTTTGACTGGCACTTGCTGGCAAACTTGCTGGTCAGAGCTCCATCATCGATTGATTTTACCTAGCTTAGGAGGTTTCCTTGACCGTTCCCGCATTACTGGCACTGGAAGATGGTAGCCTGTTTCATGGTATTGCGATTGGCGCACAAGGCGCTTTAACCGGTGAAGTGGTGTTTAATACCGCCATGACCGGCTATCAGGAAATCCTTACTGATCCTTCCTATGCTCGCCAGATTGTTACCCTGACTTATCCGCACATCGGCAATACCGGGGTGAATAGCGAAGATGAAGAATCCAGCGCTATCTGGGCAACTGGCCTGGTTATTCGTGACCTGCCAATGCTGGCCAGTAATTTTCGCAGTGAATTAAGTCTTGGCGATTACCTGAAAAAGCATGGTGTAGTGGGTATTGCTGATATTGATACCCGTCGCCTGACTCGCATTCTGCGTGAAAAAGGCGCTCAAAATGGCTGTGTCGTAGCGGGCAATGATATTGATGAGGCTAAAGCACTGCAGATGGCGCGTGATTTTGCTGGCCTAAAGGGCATGGATCTGGCGAAAGAAGTGACCACTTCAGAGCAATACCGATGGAGCGAGGGCGGTTGGCAGTTGGGTCAGGGGCATAGTGAGGCGGCACAAAGTAAATACCATGTGGTGGCCTACGATTTTGGTGTTAAGCGCAATATTCTGCGTATGCTGGTCGATCGAGGCTGCCGCCTGACGGTAGTGCCTGCGCAAACACCGGCGGCTGAGGTGTTGGCGATGAAGCCTGATGGTGTGTTTCTTTCCAATGGCCCGGGTGATCCTGAGCCTTGTGATTATGCCATCAAGGCGATTCAGGGAATT
Source organism: Spongiibacteraceae bacterium (assembly GCA_030618505.1). Lineage (GTDB taxonomy): Bacteria > Pseudomonadota > Gammaproteobacteria > Pseudomonadales > PIVM01 > JAUXDF01. The sequence goes on from JAUXDF010000406.1 coordinate 1,950, forward strand.
CTCGAAACCGAAATTCCTGTCTTTGGAATTTGCCTGGGGCATCAGTTGCTGGCTTTGGCTAGTGGTGCTAAAACGGTGAAGATGAAATTTGGTCATCATGGTGCCAATCATCCGGTACAAAATCTTGCTGATAAAACCGTAATGATTACCAGCCAGAACCATGGTTTTGCCGCCGATGAGTCCAGCTTGCCTGATATCATTAAAGTGACTCACAAATCCTTGTTTGATGGCTCTTTGCAGGGTATTCATCGCACGGATAAACCAGCCTTTGGTTTTCAGGGTCACCCTGAAGCCAGTCCGGGGCCACATGATATGGCGCCCTTGTTTGATCATTTTATTGAATTGATGGCTGAGCGCTAAATATTTACTGTATTGGTTTGCTGCATTACCCCAGAGTCGAGAGTTCGCACCGCTGGCGGATTCTTGGAAATTAAATCGTATTAGACTGTGTCGATAAGAGACTATGCCAAAGAGAACTGATATCCAATCGATCCTGATTCTTGGTGCCGGGCCGATCATTATTGGCCAGGCCTGTGAATTTGACTACTCCGGTGCCCAAGCCTGTAAAGCGCTGCGCGAGGAGGGCTTTCGGGTCATTCTGGTAAACTCCAATCCCGCAACGATTATGACTGACCCAACGATGGCCGACGCCACTTATATTGAGCCGGTGCGCTGGGAAACCGTCGCTAAAATTATTGAAAAAGAGCGCCCTGATGCTTTGCTGCCAACTATGGGTGGTCAAACGGCGCTTAACTGCGCGCTGGATCTGGAGCGCGAGGGCATACTGAAAAAATTTAATGTCGATATGGTGGGTGCTACGGCTGAAGCCATCGACAAGGCTGAAGATAGACAGAAATTTGATGTGGCGATGAAGTCGATTGGCCTTGAAACACCTCGTTCGGTGATTGCTCACAGTATGGAAGAGGCATTTCAGGGCCTGGATATGGTGGGCTTTCCCTGCATTATTCGCCCCTCTTTTACCATGGGTGGCTCCGGTGGTGGTATTGCCTACAACCGTGAAGAATATGAAGAAATTTGTACTCGCGGGTTTGATCTGTCGCCCACCAATGAGTTGCTGATTGATGAGTCGCTAATTGGTTGGAAAGAGTATGAGATGGAGGTGGTGCGTGACAAAAACGACAACTGTATCATTATTTGCTCCATTGAAAACTTTGATCCGATGGGTGTGCATACCGGTGATTCCATTACCGTGGCGCCGGCACAGACACTCACTGACAAGGAATATCAGCTGATGCGCAATGCATCGATTGCGGTATTGCGCAAGATCGGTGTGGAAACCGGCGGTTCCAACGTGCAATTTGCGATCAACCCCGAAAATGGTGAAATGATCATCATCGAGATGAATCCCCGTGTGTCTCGCTCA
>JAUXDF010000154.1 GCA_030618505.1 Spongiibacteraceae bacterium
GAAACTGGTAGCTTTCGAAAATTAAGTCCGGTCATAGCCAACGCAAATCTAGCTCCTAGGCCTTTTCAAGGCCTTTAAGTCGCAAGATTTGCGTTGGCCATGACCTCTTTGTTTAATTTATGGATGGGCACTAGCTAATCACTACCATCAGTACAAAGGACAAAATACCCAGTGAAGCACTAAGAAAAACCGGCTTACGGTATTTCGGCATTTGCCAAGCCATAATAAAGCCGGATATCAACAGCAGCAGTAATCCCGTGGCAAAAACTGCAGCATAGACCTTAAAAGGGTAACCGCCTTTGGCTTTATGTAACTGCACAAAAACGCGATACCAGCGGGTATTTTCAATCTTCATACTGGCGATTAATGGGTCGTCTGTGGGTTGCAATATGATATTTCGATTGGAACCGGTCCACTCCAGAAGATAATTATCAGCCATTTTCTTTATTTTTGATTGGCCGCTGGGTTTGGCAATATCCAATGTTGCCAATTCCTTGTTGATGACATCAAGTAGTATTTGTTGATCTGCCCTAAGTGGTGTTTCAAGTACGACATCATAGTTCTTGCTATCGTAACCTCCCTTGACTCCCCAAGTGTAAAGAGCGCCGGTCAGCAGAAACATAAAAAGAACCGGGAAAATAAAACCCGCGACCAGTATGTGAATTTTTACCAGTACTTTTCGATCAAAAATACTCATTGTCATTAACCTGATTGTAGGATGAAATTAAGATAATACCTGTTTGTCAGTAACTCAAGGTTGAGCGCGGAAGTGCTGTTGAAAGTCTTGGCGAAAGTTTTCATGGCAAGCCAGACACGTTTTTTGTAAGGCCGCGAAAGCCGTAATGATATCATCGCCGTTTTTTTGAGCAGCATGCGTGCTCAGTTCGCGCGCTGCATTGTGAGTCTTAATGTCATAGCCTTTGAAAGTCGCCATTTTATCGCCCATATAAGCCATGATGCGTTTTTTCTCATCCATAGAAGGTCTTGGATGGTCTGCAACCTGGCGGGCATTTTTTTCGACCAATGCCCAGTCTTCGCGAGAAATCCCGTCGCTAATGGTCTGCATGTTAGTACCAAGGTCCTGCATGATTTTTTGTAATGTTAAGGCTTTGTTGGCCGCTGCTGTTTTATCATCATCGACTTCACTGTCAGCCGGCGTATGCGAGCAAGCACTTATCAAAAAAATCGCAGTACAAAAGCTCGTTATTAAAAAATATTTTTTCATATTAACTAATTCCAATCATTTATGTGGGTGTTGATATTGATTCAGAAGATAATCTAATAAAACCAATATCTTCCATAATGGCATACATCGCTGGCAATACTAGCATGATGAGTACGGTTGAGGTCAGCATACCAAATACAATGCTGGTTACCAGCGGTACAAGAATCAGTGCTTGGGTGCTGGTTTCAAATAGCAGTGGTGTCATACCGGCAATCGTCGTTACCGAAGTCAGGAATATTGCCCGGAAGCGATCATAGACTGCCTTCTGTGCGGCATCGTGTAATCCCATGCCTTCTGCTATACGGTATTTTACAAATTCGACCAGCAGAATGGAATCGTTGACGACCACACCTGCCAAGGAAACAAAGCCAATCATACTCGGCAAGGTAAAGCTTAAACCCATTATCCAATGCCCCCAGATGGCTCCGATAAGGGCCAATGGAATATTGATCATAACGATTAATGGTTCTTTATAGTTGCGAAATTGAAGACTGAGCAACAGGAATACGCCAAAGGCACCTAAGCCAAAGCCAGAGAGTATGGAGAGTCGTGTTTCAGTACCGTTTTCTATTTCTCCCTTTAGTGAAACGGCTATTTGCGGGTAGCGTTCATTTAATCTGCCAAGAAAGTTTTCCTCAAGGCTGCTGATAAGTTCTGTGGTATTCGCCAGATCCGAATCCACGTCGCCATAGATATTGACGGTACGTTGATGGTTAATATGTCCGATACGAGAAAATTCGCGCTGTTCGGTAATGATCGCCACACTACTTAATGGAATGGCTATACCGGTGTTTGAAAATACCGAAAAATTATCAAAAGCATGTAGCTCACGGCCTGGCTCGTTATCAAGTTTCACGATGATTTCATAGGCCTCGCGGCCCAGATAAATTTCATCGATATTTACTTCAAGGTAGGCGGCTCTTAGTTGCGAGGCGATACTTCGGGAGTTGACTCCAGCTGCCAGTGCGCCGGGTTTAAGCTGTATGCTGTACTGTGGTTGGCCGGGACGAAGATCATCTATCAGGTTGTGTACACCCTTATATCCTCTCAGCCAGTTTTGTAATTCCCAGGAAGCGGCAGATAATTGCTTAAGGTCATCGCCTCTGAGGCGAATATGTACTGCTCGGCCTGCTGGGCCAACCATGGGTTCTTTATATTGAATGCTAAGCACATTAGGCAGTGGCTCAGTGTTTTGCTTCCAGAGGTGGATGAGTTCATCCATTTTGGTGTTACGATCTTCGGTGTTAAGCAAGTCGATACTCAAGGTTGCCAGATGGGTGCCATTTTCGGGTACATCACCATGAATACCGTAGGAAAGCTGGATGTTTTTAATCAGGTTTTCTGACTCATTTTTGCTCAGGCTTGTGTTGGCCTTATGGAGTGAGTCGAGCAAGGTATCGATAACTTTTTCTGTTTTGGCCAAAGGTGTCCCTTGTGGCAATAGGATTCTGGCCTCAAGTATATTGCCTTCCAAGTCAGGAAAAGCCTTGAATTTAACAGTTCCAGTGGCAATTAAACCGATTGAAAAAACCAGCATCGCCAAGGCGAATCCTACAGTAAGGTAACGATACCGCATGGATGCGGCAGATGCGCGAGTTGCATATTGACGAAGGTGCTCAAATCGAGCCTCAAATTTAATGCGCCACTGCGACGGCGTACTATTTTTTGTGTGTTCGAGCGAGCGTTTTAAGTGATGGGGCAAGATCAGGAAGGCCTCAATCAAGCTGATGGTCAGTACTGAGAGCAAAACCACTGGCAAAACGCCGAGTACTTGCCCCATGTCTCCCTTCATCATTAACAAACTGCCAAACAAAAAGGCGGAGGTCAGGTAGGAGGAGAAAACTCCTCGAAATACGCGTTTGGTACCAACGATGGCTGCATCAAGAGGTGTTTTTCCACTTCGGTATTCACGGTCAATGTTTTCGGATAATACGATAGCGTCATCCATCAATATACCGATTGCCATTAGTAGCGCTACCATTGATATCATATTGATGCTGACGCCAAACACGACCATCATTGCCAGTCCGCCTAAAAATGACACAGGCAAACCGAGGGCAATCCAGAAAGTATAACGCCATGAAAAAAATAGTAGCAGCGTTAAGGTTGCTAATATAAGACCCTGCCAGCTGTTTTTCAGTATGAGTTGTAATCGGTCACGTACCAATGTTGATCCGTCGCTGACTATGGTTAGTTCAGTACCGGTGGGAAGTATTGCATTTTCGTTTTCAACAAACTCGATGAGTGCATCGGCAACTTTAAGCGTGTCGTCAATGGTGTTTTTACTTATTTTAAGTAGTGCTGCAGGTTTGCCATTAAGTTCAATTCGGTCTTCAGGGTTTTCAAATACGTCGCGAATGGTAGCGAGATCACCGAGTTTGATTTCACCGCCTTTTGGGGTATTGAGAACGACAAGATCTGCTAGTTCATAGGCGGTTTTTTTTGCGTTATCAAAACGAACCTGATAATTGGTTTCACTCGCCTCCAACGTTCCAGCAGGTAATTCTAATGCCTGGGAGGATATCAAGCCGGCGATATCCTTAACACTGAGATTGTATTTTTTTTGGGTGTCGGGGTGGATCAATATTTGTAACTGATGAGTAGAGAAACCGGCCATTGTCACAATCGGAATTTGCTCCATAGCAATCAGTCGATCACGATAATGCTCTGCCAGAGCCTTTAGCTCTGAGAGTGTCAGCTTATCAGAGGTGAGAGCGATATTGGCGACGTGGTTAACTCGCCCTAACTGTTTGATAATAGGATCTTCGATATCGTCTGGAAAAGTTTGGATGGCGTCTATTTCGGTTTTAATGTCATCGGTAAATTCGCGGATATTACCTTCTTCTTGCATCTCCAATGTAAAAATAGCGATGTTGTCGCGAGCATCACATGCCTGCTCCTTTAAAAAGCTGATGCCGTCAGTGGCATCCTCGAGAGGGTTGCAAATACCATTTTCTACATCAGCCGGGGTTGCGCCCGGGTAGACAACATTAACCTGCACCTTGCTGGGTTTTAGTGTTGGAAATGACTCCTTGTTTAGTTCATTCAAGGAGTTGAGACCAAGGGCAATGATGGCCATCATCAAGATGTTACTGAGAGTTGGGTGCGCAGTAAAATAGCGAATCATAGGGGCTTATCCAGAGCATCAATAGCTAGCTGATTTTCTGCTTTGACTGCCAGTATTGTTTTTAAGGGTAAACCCTCAATGACAGGGATGACATCGCTGATTATGATTTTCTCTCCTTCCTTGATGCCACCTTCTGGGGTGTTGTTATCGATTACCACCATATTGCCTTGTCTATAAAGGACGGTAACCGGACGGATATTTAGTTTATTATCGCTGTTGGCGATATACACACGCCCTTGATGGATGGCCTTTCTGGGTATAACCAACATCTCTCTGGCTGGGCTAAGAAACTCAACAGAGACATACATGCCTTTGAGCAGAGGAGGGCGCTTACCAGGAATAATTCCTTCGTAGGGATTATTTACCGCAACCACCAGGCTCATGGTGTCTCTCTCAGGGTCAATGGATTCGCCAATGCGCAGAAGTTCGCCCTGCCATCCGACGCTATCTCTATCATTACCGATCAGTTTCACGTGCACCTCCAGCTCTAGCCCCTCGAATGCTGATCTAAATTCCGCAGGAGTATCTAGATTAATGGCATGCGATTCGGGTCTTATTACCAGAGGATAAAATTGCTGCACAGGCAGCTGGGCATTGATTTCAACCGCCTGGGTACCCAGCGCTTCAAATAGCACACTGCCAACACCGACGTATTCGCCTTTCTCTACAGAGATGGTGCCGATTCTGGCATCAAAGGGCAGGTGAATTTCTGTACGCCCGAGAGTGTCCTGGCTCTGTGCCAGTTGTGATCTCGATTGATCTATCTGTGCCATTGTTGCGGTTTTTCGGCTATTGAAGCTTTCGAACTTGCCCTGTAAGTCTTCAAGCTGCTGCCTTAACTGCAAAACCTTTTGTTCTTCCGCATCAACGCTGGCGTGGGAAACAAGCCTTTGTTGCACCAGGCTTTGTAAACGTTCCAGCTCCTTTTCGCCCGTCTGTAATTTTTGTTTGGCAATATCAATCGAGCGTAGCGTCGTTTGCTCTTCGGCTTCGAGTTGTTTTAATGACGACTGGCTGCCCAGCAGCCCGGCTTTGCTTTGATTGAGAGAAAATTCGAAGGTGGTAGGTTCAATGCGTAAAACAAGGGTGCCTTTTTCCAGGCTGGCTCCTTTGTTCAAGAGAGGATGGATATAACTGATCTTTCCACTGACCTCTGATTTGGCTTTTAATAATACTGCGGGTTCTACATTGCCGTAGGCAAGGGCGCGGCCTCTAAAGGGTAGTGTTCGGGCTCTTATAATCTCTACGGTTCGAGTGGGGTAGGCCAAGACCTGATGTTCAACCGGTGGTTTTGATTTCACCTTGTAAATAACCACGCTTAATGCAGCAATAACAATCAGCGGTAGAATAATGGCTTTTTTGAAAATTTTTTTCATAAGCTGCTCTTTAGACTGCTGTAATTGATAAGTTTAGAGCCTTTGTAATGCTCGCAACTTGGTGCCAGACAAGTGCTCTATACTTGATTTCGCATTAATACTAAAGGCTATAAGACCAGATTCTATTTATCGATGTTAAATGTCAACGTTTTTACTAAAACTGTGGTGTTAGAAGGTAGTCGGTATCGGTGATCTCGGTTTAATGACTAAAAACTGTGATGTGGGGTGGGGGATTGCCATTGCCGTCATGACTCTTCCAGAGCCTCCTTAGCTAGTGCCCATCCAGAAACTGGTAGCTTTCGAAAATTAAATCCGGTCATAGCCAACGCAAATCTTGCTCCTAGGCCTTTTCAAGGCCTTTAAGTCGCAAGATTTGCATTGGCCATGACCTCTTTGTTTGATTTCTGGATGGGCACTAGCTAACGCTCGCTGAACTCACCTCAAAAGGTTTGTGCCGAGCAAACCAGTAAAATAATGCAGGAACAAAAAAGAAAGAGAGCAGGGTTGTTAGCAGTGTGCCACCTGCAATGGAGATTGCGAAGGGGGGCCAGAAACCGCCACCCGAAAGCATCAGTGGTAAAAAACCTCCGATAGTAGTGATAGTGGTTGTAGAGATATGCCTGGCACAACTTTGTACGCAACAGATGATGGCATCTTTATCTCCCTCCACTGCCTGTTTATTTGCTTTCAGTTCAGCCAGAATAACAATGGCGGCATTGATAGCCAGTCCCATCAAGCCCAGCAAACTGATTATGACGGGGAAACCAAAGGGGTACTGAAAAATATAGATGCTTAATAAACCCAGTCCTGCTGATTGAAAGGCTACCGCAAAGATAATAAAACTGATCCTAAATGAGTTAAAACTCAAGACGATGACTAAGACCAAAAGAGCGACGATCATGCCTATATAGGCTAGAAGATTTCCCACCGCATCATCGCGCTTCTCACCTTCACCACCAAATTCCAGCGTGTAACCACTTGGTAGCGTAAATCCTTGTTCCTTTAATGCATTTTCCACATCGCTAAGCACGGAGGCAGGCAGTACATCTGCTCGTATATATCCCTCGATACTGTTTAGTCGCTGGCCGTTGCGTCGTGGAATGACTCCGCGGCTTGGGCGTAATGTCAGCTCACCCAGAGCGGAAAGCGGCAGGCCTGGAAAACCCTCGGTCTGATGTGATTTAGGGGGAATAAAGTAGAGTTTGTTCAAATCTTTAAGTTGCTGGCGCTCGCCCGATTCAAAACGAACCCTGACAGGAATGTTTTCGGTAGTCTCAAGTACTGACCCCTGAACGCTGCCATCAAGTGCGTTACGGGTTTGCCCGGCGAGTTGCTGTAGTGATAGGCCGCTTAGGCGACTGAGCTCTTCATCTAGCTCAAGCCAGATTTTTGGGGTGGCTTCGCTTAGTGATGCTCGTGTATGCATCATGTTTTTTGTGGTGGACATAATGCGTCGAACCTCATCACCAAGCATTGCAAGGGTATCGAGATTGGGGCCATAGATTCTAAGTTCCACGGGGGCATTAAAGGGAGGGCCTTGCTCGAGTTTTTTAACCAGTATTTGCGCTTCCGGAAACTGCTCATCAAGTTGTTTTTGTAGTGTGGGAATTAAACGATTGGCTACTGAAAAGTGGCTGGTCGTCACCATTGCCTGGGCATAGTTAGGGGAGCCATCCTGACTCTGTTGAAGGTTATAGTAAAAAGAGGGCGCACTTTTTCCTATAAACCA
>JAUXDF010000409.1 GCA_030618505.1 Spongiibacteraceae bacterium
GTGCTTACTTCCTTTTCATAGACATGAAAAATTCGTCGTTAGTTTTAGTGTCTTTAAGCTTATCCAGCAAGAATTCGATAGCCGCGCTATCTTCCATGGAGTGCAGCAATTTGCGCAAAATCCACATACGCTGCAATTCATCTTCGTTAGTCAGCAAATCTTCACGGCGGGTGCCAGAGCGACGAATGTTGATTGCCGGGTAAATACGTTTTTCCGCCACCTTGCGATCCAGGTGAAGCTCCATATTACCGGTGCCTTTAAATTCTTCGTAGATTACCTCGTCCATTTTGGAGCCAGTATCCACCAGCGCGGTAGCAATAATAGTCAAGCTGCCACCATCTTCAATATTTCGCGCAGCACCAAAAAAGCGCTTTGGTCGCTCCAGAGCGTGGGCATCTACACCACCAGTCAGCACTTTACCCGATGAAGGCACAATGGTGTTGTAGGCACGGGCCAGACGAGTAATCGAATCGAGCAATATAATTACATCTTTTTTGTGCTCAACCAGTCGTTTGGCTTTTTCAATAACCATTTCAGCCACCTGCACATGGCGCGAAGGGGGCTCATCAAAGGTAGAAGCAACCACTTCGGCACGCACAGAGCGCTGCATTTCGGTCACTTCCTCCGGACGCTCATCAATCAGCAGCACGATCACCTGACATTCAGGATTATTACGGACAATACTCTGAGCAGTATTCTGCAGTAACAGTGTTTTACCCGCCTTTGGTGGTGCAACAATCAAACCACGCTGGCCTTTACCGATAGGAGAGACAAGATCCATGACACGCGCGGTCAAATCTTCCGTGGCTCCAGTACCCACTTCAAGTACCAGACGCTCATCAGGGAACAAGGGCGTAAGGTTTTCAAACAGAATTTTATTTTTTACATTCTCAGGCTTATCGAGATTGATCTCGGCAACTTTTAACAGTGCAAAGTAGCGTTCGCCATCTTTGGGTGGGCGAATTTTTCCGGAAATGGTGTCACCGGTGCGTAGGTTAAAACGTCGTATCTGGCTCGGAGACACATAAATATCGTCGGGGCCAGCCAGGTAAGAGCAATCTGCAGAGCGCAGAAAACCAAAGCCATCCTGTAATATTTCCAGCACACCATCACCGTAAATGTCTTCGCCGCTTTTGGCATGACGCTTTAGAATGGTGAAAATTATGTCTTGTTTGCGAGAGCGGCCGAGATTATCGAGGCCTATGCTTTCGGCAATTTCTAAAAGTTCACTGATGGGTTTGGTCTTAAGATCGGTTAAATTCATAGGAGTTGTTTGGGGCTTATCTGATTGATAGCTAAAGAGCTTTAGTAACGCACACGAGGAGTTGCGTTGGTTAGTATTCTTTTATGGAATGTGTAAGGCAGCCTGAAAAGGTTGGGTAACTGCTGGATTCGAGCGACTTGTAGTTTAACACTCGCTTTGTAATTTAACACCCAATATAGAGTGCGTCCAGCCATTCGTCCAGATATTTTTATTATTTGTAGGGGCTTTCATATCCTTCATCATACTTATTAGAAGGTAAACGGCAGGCAAACAGCCTGCCTGCCCGGAGCCCAACTCCGAGCAAAACAGCATCAAATCACACCGTTGATAAACTCTTCCAGCTGGGCTTTGGATAATGCGCCTACCTTGGTCGCTTCGGCATTGCCACCTTTAAAAATCATCAGTGTTGGAATACCGCGAATACCAAATTTGGCGGGAATTTCCTTGTTAGCGTCAACATCCACCTTGCAGATCTTTAATTTGCCTTCAAGATCATCTGCCAGGGCATCCAACACGGGAGCAATCATCTTGCAGGGGCCACACCATTCGGCCCAGTAATCGACCAGCACGGGCAGATCGGCTTGCAGCACTTCCTCATCGAAGTTTGCATCAGTTACGTGAACGATAGTGTCGCTCATTATCTCTTTCTCCAAAATCACTAATAGACGGACGCCGATCTTAACACTAGATAGCCAATGTAAAAAAGCCCCATCAGTGATTTGAAAGGCTCCCTCGACTATACCTATTGAACAGCATTGCTCTACAATAGCACAATCGCCACTCTGACCGGCTTGCTAGTGTGAGCCTAATATTGTGGGGGATAATCAGGAAATTTCAAGGAGGGAATACAAATTGCTTAATCCCAACCATCTGGCTGCTGTCGATCTGGGCTCTAACAGCTTTCACCTTTCAGTGGTGCGCTATAAATCCAACCGCAAGCTTAAAGCCATTGAAAAGATGGGTGTAAAGGTACAACTGGCCGCCGGCATGAAGGCCGGACAGCTCAGTGATGAAGCCATACAACGAGGGCTGGACTGCCTGCGGCAGTTTGCTACGCGCATCAGCGAGCATGGTGTCAGCTCAGTGCGCATAGTGGGTACCAGCGCCCTGCGCAATGCCCACAATGCAGATTATTTTGTTCAGCAGGCTGAGGACATCTTAGGGCACCCGGTCGACATTATCAGCGGTGAGGAAGAGGCCAGGCTAATATACACCGGGGTTGCCTATGAACATGAGCGCAAGCAGCTGGTCGAGGACAACAATCGCCTGGTAGTTGATATCGGCGGCGGCAGCACCGAAATCATCATTGGCCGACAAAGGCAATGTCTGCATGCACGCAGCCTCTCTCTCGGATGCGTGGTTTTTAAAGACCGGTTTTTTCCCGACGGAGTGATTAACCAGCACTGCCTGGATCAGGCCTATCAGCAGGGACGCCAGCTATTTGCCACCATCGGCACAGAATATCGCCTTGCCGGCTGGCAACAGGTGATTGGCTCCTCTGGCACCATGCAGGCCATTGAACAAGTGCTGCTCGCCCAGGGTTTGGTCGAGTCAGGCATTAACCATCAAGCACTGCTGACCTTAAAGGATCAGCTGCTTGGTTTTGCGACACTTGATGAAGTGCGCTTTGAAGGTTTAAGCGAGAAACGTCGTTCAGTATTTGCCTCAGGGCTGGCAATTGTACTGGCACTGTTTGACGAGCTGGAGCTTGAGCATATCACTATCTGCAAAGCCGCCTTGCGTGAAGGTGTGCTTTATGAACTGATGAACAGCCAGCTTGATGGGTAAATATTATCTCAGTATTGCCTTATGGATTTATCAAAGTTTTAGCCCCGGCCCTGGCAGCGACAAGATTCTATGAGTCTCCATTGTCGGTTATCATGCCAGGGAATTAATTAGTGCCTAACCAGAAACCGGAAGTTTTCGAAAATTAAGTCCGCTCCTGGCCAACGCAAATCTAGCTCCTAGGCCTTTTCAAGGCCTTTAAGTCGCAAGATTTGCGTTGGCCAGG
>JAUXDF010000359.1 GCA_030618505.1 Spongiibacteraceae bacterium
CATGGCCAATGCAAATCTTGCGACTTAAAGGCCTTGAAAAGGCCTAGGAGCTAGATTTGCGTTGGCTATGACCGGACTTAATTTTCGAAAGCTACCAGTTTCTGGATGGGCACTAGCTAAGAGCTTAAAAATAAGGGCGGGTAGCTGACTGAGTGAAGTTGGTTGCCCGCCCTTATTGCGTAGGCAGCAAGAATATTAACACCAAGAAAATTAGCATCAAGAATATTAGTGTCGAGAAAGTCAGTATTGATAGCTTGGAGTTGAAAGTGTTGCGGGTCGGTTTTGCGGTGTCTAATTTCGAAAGTGAGGATTAGAGTAGAGGCTCGATACCTGTCAGAATGAAGATTTGGTTTCGAGCCTTGATCGTATGTGTTTCAGGCTAGCGCTTCAGAAGCCCTGCTTTGCCTTCTTTACCGTCCCACTCTTCAGCATCAGGCATGGCATCTTTCATTTCAGTGATGTTTGGCCATGTTTCAGCCAATTCGGCATTCAGTTCCAGGAAGGCTTGCTGGTCTTCAGGCAGTTCATCTTCAGAGAAAATAGCATCTGCAGGGCATTCTGGTTCGCACAGTGCACAATCGATACACTCGTCGGGATGAATAACGAGGAAGTTAGGTCCTTCATAAAAACAATCAACAGGACAAACTTCGACACAATCAGTATGTTTGCAGTTAATGCAGTTCTCTGCGACGATAAATGTCATTTTTAATTATCCCCTAGGTTTTACGCTATTAATTTTACAATATTCAAATATTAGTCCGACATTTTAGCATTATTCGGTATTAGAAATGAACCTTTCGATAATGAGTTTTTAGTAACTATCAGCCCCGGATTTAGCTGCTTAATGATTTTAGCTTATAAATAAGCTCCAATGCTTGCAGGGGGCTTAAGTTATCTGGATTTGTTTTCTCAAGTTCCTGGGTGATGGCTGAATTATCTTCTACTGAAAACAGGTCATTTTGCATGGGCTTGATTGGACTGGCGGTGGAAGGCGTTTGGTTTTCAAGGCTTTGCAGTTTGGATCTGGCGCTACGTAGCACTGGCTCAGGAATACCTGCAAGTTTCGCTACTTGAATTCCGTAACTTTGACTGGCTGGGCCTTCTTGTATGCTGTGCAGAAAAACAATGTTGTCGTTATGTTCAGTTGCATCAAGGTGAACATTAACCGTGTTCGGGTATTGCTCTGACAGACTGGTTAGTTCGAAATAATGAGTGGCGAATAGCGTAAAAGCACTGACATTTTCAGCCAAATGTACTGCCACGGCCCAAGCCAGGGAAAGTCCGTCAAAGGTGCTTGTGCCTCGCCCGATTTCATCGAGTAAAACCAGCGAGCGGTCGGTGGCATTGTGAAGAATATTGGCGGTTTCTGTCATTTCAACCATAAAAGTTGAGCGCCCGCCGGCCAGGTCATCCGAGGAGCCAATGCGGGTAAATATCTGGTCAACAATACCAATTTCGGCTTTTTCTGCTGGTACAAAACTGCCGATATGGGCAAGCAATACGATGAGTGCAGTTTGGCGCATATAGGTCGATTTACCGCCCATGTTAGGGCCGGTAACAATTAATATCCGACGTTTGTCGTTGAAGTGATGGTTGTTGGCGATGAAGGGGTCGCTGAGCACCTGTTCCACCACTGGGTGGCGACCAGCGGTAATATTAATTAGCGCCTGATCGGAGATCGTCGGGCGACAGAAGTTCAGCGTATCAGCTCTTTCGCAAAGATTGGTCAGAACATCAAGCTCTGCCAGTGCGCTGGCGGAATCTTGAAGCTCTGCCAGATCATCGTTAAGGGTTTCCAATAATTGTTCGTAAAGGGCTTTTTCCCGGCTCAGGGCTCGGGATTTGGCGCTGAGTGCTTTGTCCTCAAACTCTTTAAGCTCCGGGGTGATAAAACGTTCGGCATTTTTCAGGGTTTGGCGCCGAATATATTCCACCGGTGCTTTATCTGACTGCGCTTTGCTGATTTCTATATAGTAACCATGCACGCGGTTATAGCCGACTTTAAGCGTTGGGATACCGGTTTGCTCGCGTTCGCGTATTTCCATATCAATAAGGTACTGTCCGGCGTTATTACTTAGTCCGCGCAGCTCGTCCAGCTCTGCATCATAACCATCAGCAATAACGCCACCATCACGAATTACAACCGGCGGATTTTCTTTTACCGCACGGGACAAGAGGTCAGTAATGATTGGGTATTCGCGAATAATTTTCCGCAATTTTTGTATTAGTGGCGCCTCGATAGCGGTGGTTTCAGCTTGCAGTTCGGGTAATACACAAAGGGAGGCGTGCAGGCGAGACAGATCTCTGGGTCTGGCTGAGCGAAGTGCGACTCTGGCAAGAATTCGTTCCATGTCACCAATCGGTTTTAAAATTCTGCCCAAGGGCTCAAAAATATAGTTCTGCTGTAGTGCCGCTATGGCCTGTTGTCGCGCCTCGATAAGTTCACGATTGCACAGCGGACGGTTTATCCAGCGACGAAGCAGGCGTCCGCCCATGGTAGTCTGGGTGTGATTGAGTACAGAAAATAGCGTGTTGTCGGTGCCGCCCGTAAGGTTGGTATCCAGCTCCAGGTTGCGCCTGCTGGCGGCATCAAGAGAAACGCTGTCTTCACGGCGCTCGCTGATCAGGCGCCTGATATGTGGCAGCGCAGTACGCTGGGTTTCCTTCACATATTGGAGCAAGCAGCCTGCCGCCTGTATAGCAATACGCAGGTGTTCACAGCCAAAACCCTGCAGGTCTTTAGTGTTAAGTTGCTGATTGAGCAATTTTTCAGCGCTTTCTTGATCAAACTCCCAAGGCGGGCGATTGCGAATACCCTTGCGTCCCTCGCGTAGCTCCGGGTAATCAAGCTCTTCGTTAAGCAGTAGTTCGGCCGGATTAAGTCTTTGTAGTTCACTGAAAACCGCATCAATGGAGTCAACTTCCAATACCAGAAAGCGACCACTACCAATATCCAGGCTGGCGATGCCAAAAATACCATCATGTTCATTTAGTGCGACTAGAAGATTTTCCTGATTCTCCTCTAGTAGCGCTTCGTCACTGATGGTCCCCGGAGTGATAATACGCATTACTTTGCGCTCGACCGGTCCCTTGCTGGTGGCCGGATCGCCGATCTGTTCGCAGAGTGCGACCGCTTCACCTTTCCTGACCAGTTTGCCGAGGTAATTATCGACCGCGTGATAAGGCACCCCGCACATCGGGATCGGCTCACCACAGGACTGCCCGCGCTTGGTTAGCGTGATATCGAGCAGCCGCGCGGCTTTGCGCGCATCCTCGTAAAACAGCTCATAAAAATCGCCCATGCGATAAAAAACCAGCGTTTCGGGATGGTCCGCCTTGATGCGTAAATACTGCTGCATCATCGGTGTGTGCGGCTTAAGGCTTGTCTCTATTTGACCCATAGTGCGATTATTACATTTCACGGCGTAACAGAGAACATGGGTCGAGCCTTGAATAGTGAATTAGTTGATAGCAACGTCATCAGCGAGGCACGCATAAAGTCAAAAGTGAATAAAGGGGTGCGGGCATTCTTCAACAAGATTACCGCTACGGCGTTGATTTATGAATTAACGGTTGTCACACCTAAGCACAAGGATTTTGTCAAGACGTGTGTGCGTGTGAACCCGTTTACTAAATAAATCAATGGTATCTGAGGTCCCCCCAATCTCGACAGTGAATAATTTCACACCCTCGAATCTGATAACCAGGGCGCCTATCTACTATCATTAAGCGCGAGATAAATAATCGGAGGATGTCATGGCCGAAATAAA
>JAUXDF010000347.1 GCA_030618505.1 Spongiibacteraceae bacterium
CGAGCCTTAAACTGAGGGTCATCAACAATATTCTTGGGGGTATTTACTGGTGCAATCGGGGTGTTTTTCTCAACACTAAATTTCAGCCATTGCTGGGAAGTTTTAGTTTTGAAAATATCCCGCAAAATAACTTGCAGCTCGCGATTTCCACGGGCGTGGTCTGCAAATTTAGACCCGGGCCATTTTTCAAATAGATCCTCTCGACCTAAAGCCAGGCAGAAGTTTTTCCAAAATGCCTGCTCCGATGCCATAAACAGCACATGACCATCACTGGACTCATAGACCTGATAACGTACGCCTTCTTTCATGCCAGCAGTCGCAACCGGACGACGCTCGTAGCCATCGGCTTTGTTGCCGGTAACCACATCCTCAGGACGAGCATAGGCCATATGACTTTCACTACGATACCAGTCAAAATATGCCGCCGCATCACTTTGCCCCAACTCCATCTCACATCCTTCGCCGGTTTCACGTGCGCGCAATACACCCGCCAACAGAGCCATACCGCCAACAAAAGGTGCTGCATTGATACCAACAGATACGTGCTCGGGAATATAACAAAAGCCTTCGTCGTCATAGGCCGGAGACATAACACCTGACCAGGTATCATAGGCAATACCATGGGAAGGCATTTGCTGGTAAGGGCCGGTAGCACCGTAGCCGGAAACATTAATAAAAACGATTTTAGAATTCACCTTTTTAAGGTCTTCAAAACCTAAACCCAGCTTGGCCAGGGAACCCGGACGCATGGTTTCAACCACCACATCCGCATCTTTCACCAGCTCTTTATAGACTTCTTTACCTTCCTCAGACTTAAGATCAAGCACAATGCTCTTCTTACCACGGTTGAGGTGGTAGTGCATTAAGGAGGTGCCCTCAATGATTGGCCAGGTCATCTCGCGAATATAGTCACCTGAGGGGGACTCAACCTTGATCACTTCAGCACCAAGATCAGCAAAAGTAGTCGTAAGAGCAGCGGCGCCCAGCATTGAGCTTTCAACAATACGCAGACCGGCCAGTGGGGCTTGGGTTGGACTCATGGGATGAATTCCTCTTTGATCAATACAGGTTATAGAGATACAAAAATTTCTGGCTGCCAAGATAAGCGATCGGCGGATAATAAGCCGAGCAAGCTCATGGCGCTTTTGGCCGATGATATGTCATATTTGGACAGGATGATGATGCAATCCTACATAAAAAACCGACCTAAATGATCAACTTTTAAGCAAGAATGCGGCCGCACAAATCGCTCACACCACAAACAAACTAATTGGTTTACACCTACCAAAGCAACCGCTATATTCCGTCATGTAATACCAACCCAACACTCCATAAAAGGCATACTATGAAAAACTTACGTATTTTCTTTACGCTCACCCTCACAATAGCGCTGTCCGCAATTGCCTCAGTTGTTGTTGCTGATCCAGCCCCTGTTCAGTTCTCTTCACTAAATGGCTTTAATGCTCCGGACAACCAGTCCGTTGTGGGCGTTCGTTTTCCCGCCTTATACGGCAAAACAGCAAGCGTTAAAGGTGTAGATCTTCATTTGTTGGCCATATCAGAAGTTGATGACTTCACCGGTCTGCAATTCCCACTACTGATTGCTGGAGCCAATCACATTAACAACAGCATGACCGGGGCAGCCTTTGGTGTTTGGAACTGGAACAAAGGTCAAACGACTGGATTAAACTGGGGCGCAGTAAATATCACCAACAATGTAAAAGGCGCAAATATTGGCGCTGTTAATATAAGCACTGGCGATACGTCTTTTGATTTAAGTGTCGCCAACATCTCCAAAGCATCCAGTGTGCAGCTCGGCATCTTCAATATGACCGATGAAATCAAGGGCGTTCAAATAGGTTTATTAAACTGCGCCAAAAATGGATTTCTGCCTTGTTTTCCCTTTGTTAACTTTGCGAAGCAGTAATACAACACAGCCAGCACCCTGTATTTGCGGGTGCTGGTAACGACAAAGTTTTATCAGTCAACGAATACTAAAGTCATGAGAAAGCTCTTACTATCGGCCTCCGCACTAGCTTACACCCAAATGGCAAACGCCAGTCTTATTCAATACTTCAAAGACGAACAGGGCGAAACCAAATGGCAGTACGTCGCCAACTTTTCCAGTGGCGTACTGATTATCCTGCTGTCCGCCGCCTTTATCACCCTGATTATCAATCATCGTAAAATACGCAAAGCCAACCGGGCACTACAAGAAATTAAAGCAGGCCTGGAGCAGAGAGTATTGGAGCGCACCGCCACTCTGGATGAGTCCAACCGGCTATTAAAGGAATCCAACCTCGCATTAGAGGGAGAGGTTATCCAACACAAAGAGACCAGCAGCCAGCTCTGTTATTCCGAGGCGTACATCAAGGATATTCTGGAGTCGATGCCGATCATGCTGATTGGCCTCGACAAGGAGCGCCGGGTGACTCAATGGAACAGTTGGGCAGAGGATATCAGCGGCATCAGCAGCAAAGAGGCTGTGGGGAAAAATCTCTGGGAAGCCTACCCGACCATCACCGTTTCCCCCAGTCAGATTACCGATGTACTGGAGAAAAACGAAGCAACCACCATTAAACACAGCCAACGCGGACAATATTATTTCGATATTACCATTTACCCGCTACAAGAGCAGTCTGAAACCGGCCTGGTCATCCTGATAGATAATGTCAGCCAGCGAATTGTCGCTGAAAACATGCTGATTCAAAGGGATAAAATGTCCTCCATGGGAGAGCTGGCATCCACCATGGCCTATGATATCAACACCCCGCTACAGGTCATACTCACAGACCTTCAGTCAGTACAGCACCTGCTGATGAGAAAGGATGCCTGCAGCAATGAGGCGCACCGGGAAGCAGATATCAAACGTATCAGCGCTTTGCTGAGTAATGCTGCAGAAAAAGGCCAGCAGGCCTCCGGTGTCATTAGCAACTTGCTCGATTTTGCCAGCAGTCAAAGCGATAAAAAACGACTAGCCAATATACCCGATATCGTCGAGCACACCATCGAATTGGCTGCCAATGTCTTATCTGAGCCATCCGGACTCAGGTTTCGCGACATAAACATTGAACGCAATATTGAGGAAAACCTGCCAGAGATACGATGTTATGTCTCTGAACTACAGCAGGTCTTTCTAAGTCTCTTTCGCCACGCCTGCCACGCCTTAGGGCAGGTCAGCAGACCCGGGCTCAAACCCACTATCAGCATTGAAATCACCGAGTGCTACGAAGCCCTGTGGATAAAGGTGCAACACAACGGCGCCGGCCTTAACAGTGAAGAGCAACGCTATATTTTTGAACCTTTTTTCAACAATGCCGATGCCGACAGTGTGGCCGGTAACAGTGAGTTCAATGAAAATAATGAAGCTGAAAAACGCCTATCATTTTCATATTTTATTATCACCGAGCATCATCAAGGACAAATTGCCGTTACATCAGATGAGGATATTGGCACCACCTTCCACATTCAGCTGCAACTGGACTAAGCTCTTTAGTTTTTTTACTAAGTGTTTTTTACCAAGTGTTTTTTCGACTTGGCGATGTGTATGCTGCGCTCGGGGATGGGGAATATGATTCCTTCACGATCATACATACGCTTAACCTCTGCCTGTAACATCCAATAGGTAGGCCAGTAGTCCTCAGTCTTCACCCAGGGCCTGACAATAAACTGCAAAGCATACTCACCAATACTATCCAGCTCTACAGCCACTTTTGGCTCGGCAAGAACACAATCGCAAGTATCCAGCAAATTTCGAAAAAGCCCAAGCATTCTGTCAACATCTTCGGACAAGGGCGCCTGAAAACACAGATCAATACGACGCATTCTCTGATGAGTCACATTTTTTATTACATCACCCCAAATTTTACTGTTTGGCACCACCAAAGTTTGGTTATCGATGGTATGAATAGTGGTCGAGACCAGACTCATATCTGAGACCCGCCCATAAA
>JAUXDF010000365.1 GCA_030618505.1 Spongiibacteraceae bacterium
CTTTGAATTTGTTTATCATATAAAATCCTTAAGCACGCTGGAGTTCCGATGACCGATATATTTAACCCCTTTGATTCACCCGATGTAAAAGATCCACTGGATGATGAGTGGGCAGCAAAACGGCGGGTGTCTGATGAAATCCGCCGCTTGATAGAAACACTGGTGACCACCACGGCAAGCGTTGAAAAACTCAATGTTTTGGCTGATCAACTTAGTAATCAGGTAGATGAACTCGGTAAAGAAGAGAGAGTTTATGGCCGAATTGCCTTTCAGCAAATTGAAAATGGTCGCTATGGCAATATGACGACCCTGGGCTACGAGCTCAACCCGCTTGATGGCAAAAGTAATCCCATTGCTCCCCCGTTTAATGTCTGGTTCGAAGACGGAGTGGCTTATGGTTCTGTTTATATGGGCTGGCAATATGAAGGGCCCCCCAAATCGGTGCATGGCGGCTTTGTTTGTGCGTTATTTGACCAGTTTTTGGGGGTTACACAGCGAATGACAGGGCAGCCAGGGGTAACAGGCACCCTGAGCACTCGCTTTATCAGACCAACCCCGCTTTGCAGAGATCTTAAGTTGGTAGGAAAAATCAAAGAAGTTAAGGGGCGCAAAAATATATTAACTGGAGAGATTTGGGCGGGTGAAACGCTTACCGCTAGTTGTGAAGGTGTGTTTATTCACATTACCCCCGATCAGTTTCGGGCGATGAAAAATAGCGTTAAATAAGCATATTGAGCAGGGCTTTTTGTAGTTGTGATCAGCTTGCTGCTATAATCGCCCACTTTCCAGAACCTTTGGCATGAACTACGGAAGTTTATAGAGCTATGACACAAGAGATAAATTTTAAAGATCAAGATGCATTAAATACCCTGGTTTCAGAAGAATTCGGTGACTGGAGTGATACCGTTACCGTTACCCAGGACATGATTAACCAGTTTGCAGAGCTTAGCGGCGACCACATGTGGTTACACGTTGACGAAGAACGTTGCAAAACAGAAAGCCCTTTTGGCGGCACAATTGCACACGGGTTTTTGCTGTTATCTATGCTGTCACGTTTTCCCTCTCTACCTAATGTGGCGGAAATTGTGACAGGCTACAGCCATATGATGAACTACGGTTCGGATAAACTGCGTTTCTTAGGCGCGGTTCCCGTTAATAGCGACCTTTATGCACGCAGCCGTTTTAAAAGTGTTGAGGTTTTTGAAAATAAAACCAAAGTTACCGCAGAAACGCATTTACATGTAGTGGGGCAGGATCGCCCTGCGCTAGTTTACGAGCTGGTATTTGTTTTTATGTAGTATTTGCTTTTTTGCAAGCGAGAAAAGAAAACCTGCTGGACTCTATAGGGTCAGCAGGTTTTTTTATGTCTGTTTTTGTGTGACAGGTTCAGACAGTATTGTGGCGAAAATTGCCAAATATGCCCTTATTTTTCGCCAGGACCGATCAAATATCGTACATCTTGTCCGCTATTGTAAAAACGCTTTGGCGGGTGTTAATATGACGACCCTTTTAGATAGTCGAAGAATATTTTTAACCTGAAAATGAGGAACGACCATGCCTGAAGCTGTAATTGTCGAAGCCTGCCGTACGCCGATTGGCCGTGGTAAGGCAATCGTTGGTGATCTGAACGGATTTCATGCCGCCGAACTATTGGGATTGTCGCTGAGCGAAGTTCTACGCCGCGCTGGTGTCGAGCACGCGGATGTTGACCTTGTGGCCGGTGGCTGCGTGACTCAGGCTGGAGAGCAGTCAGGTAACGTCGCCCGTAACGCCTGGTTGTCGCTGGGTAAAGATTATACTGCAGGTGGTCTGACGGTTGATGCGCAGTGTGGTTCTGCTCAGGCTTGTAACCATATGATTTCTGCTTTGATTGCCTCCGGTTCAGCCAATATCGGTATAGCTTGTGGCGTTGAGTCCATGAGTCGTGTCACTATGGGCGCCAATGTTTTCAACGGCCCAGGTTTTTTTCAGCCTGAAAGCTGGCCCTGGGATAGTACCCCTGATCAGTTTGCAAGCGCCGAGCGTATTGCTAAAAACCGTGGGTTGACTCGCCAGATGGCCGATGAGCTGGCCTGTGAATCACAGCGTCGAGCAAAAATTGCCTGGGAAGAAGGCCGTTATGATCGCGAAACCTTTCAGATTGAAGCCCCCGTTATCGGTGAGGATGGTAAGCCTACCGGTGAAACCAAACTTGTCACACGAGATCAGGGTTTGCGTGATACTACGGTAGAAGGCCTGTCCGGTCTAAGAGCAATCGCTGAAGGCGGTATTCATACCGCAGGTAACAGCTCTCAGGTATCAGACGGTTCTGCAGCGGTATTGTGGATGAGCGCTGAAGAAGCTAAAGCACGCGGCCTCAAACCTCGCGCGCGCATCATCACCGATTGTGTTGTCGGAACTGATCCGTACTATCTGCTGGATGGTCCGGTTGATGCCACCGCCAAGCTATTTAAGAAAAGCGGCATGAATATGGGCGACATGGATCTGATCGAGATCAATGAGGCCTTTGCTGCCGTCGTTCTTTCCTGGCAGAGTGTCTACAAGCCTGATATGGACAAGGTGAACGTCAATGGCGGAGCAATGGCTATCGGCCATCCTGTTGGCTCTACCGGCGCACGTTTGATTTGTACTGCTCTGCATGAGCTTGAGCGTCAGGACAAAACTACCGCGCTTATTACTATGTGCTGTGGTGCCTCTGTGGGTACCGGTACCATCATCGAGCGAATCTAGTTTATGTTGTTTACAAGGGGCAGCTTGACTGCTCTTTGTTGTCGTTAAAACAGAAAAAGAATACACACCACAGGAGAAAATAATGGGTGATTTAACAGGAAAGGTAGCGATTGTTACCGGCGCCGGACGTGGTCTGGGCCATGAAGAAGCCATTCAACTGGCAAAGCAGGGCGCACGCCTTGTGATCAATGATATCGACCTGCCTGATGCCAAAGAAGCGGCACATGCAACCGTTGAAGAAATTAAAGGTTTTGGCGGCGAAGCTATTGTCGTATTAGGTGATTGTGCTGATACCAATGATGCTGACAACCTTATCAAGACCACTCTTGATACCTTTGGCGATATGAACATCATGCTGAACAATGCAGGTTTTTGTCGCGATAAAACCATCTTTGGCATGAGTGATGACGAATTTGATTCTGTCGTTCGCGTTCATTTGCGCGGTCATTTTGTCAATATGCGTAATGCCACCAAATACTGGCGCGGAAAAGCCAAAGCTGGCGAAGAGCTTTATGGTCGTTTGATCAGCACTTCATCTGAAGCGATGATATTTGGCTCTGCTGGGCAGCCAAATTATGCGGCGGCAAAGGCTGGAATTACTGCGATGACTATGGGTGCTGCACAGCTGATGATGAAGTATGGCATTACCTGTAATGTCATTATGCCCCGTGGTCGCACAGCCATGACCGATCAAGGGATGACTGCTCAAATGTTTGCAAAGCCAGAAGACGGTTTTGATTTCTTTGATCCTGCCAATGTTGCGCCGCTGGTTGGTTATCTGGCCTCTCCCGAGTCGGCAAATATTTCTGGTGAGGTATTTGTGGTATGGGGCGCTCGCGTAAATATCGTTCAGCGTCCGACTCTTGATAAGTTCTATGATAACCCTGAAGGTCAGAAAAAGTGGACTGTAGAAGGTTTACACGACACTATGGCTGATTACTTTACTGCCGATCACACGCCAGTTGTTGACGGATTTTCTGTTCCGCCTCAGTAAGTGAATCG
>JAUXDF010000394.1 GCA_030618505.1 Spongiibacteraceae bacterium
GGGCGTACTGATCAGCGCTGGCGCTAAAATACTCGGTAATATCCGTGTTGGTGAAGGCGCCAAAGTCGGTGCGGGCAGCGTGGTATTACAGGATGTACCACCACATACCACCGTCGCTGGTGTGCCTGCCAAAATTATCGGCACACCCCAGGCTGATCAGCCGGCACTTGAAATGAATCATCAGATTAACTGCGATATTGACTGCAAAGAGTAGTCACAAGGCGCTCTAAAAAATACTGCTGGCACTTATTCCTCAAGCCAGCGGTCAAGACGATCAAGCACTTTTTTCACCTTATCTTTACTCTTTAAACGATCCAGTTTCTCTTGCAATGTATCATCTTCCATCAACTTCAAGGCATTAATACCCAGCTGGGTAAAGTCCACTGAACAGCTATTATGAAGGGATAAATTCTCTTCTGATGCCATGCCAACACAATTAAAGGGCCAGGCAGTGGTGGTTAGCATTTGGGGCAAGGTACAAAGTGGCCACTGCCTTTTCTCAACACTTACCTGCATATCAAGACGAAGTTTACGGTCATGTTGAAGCTCGCCACTACCCTCGATATGAGCACCATCCATCTGCACTTGAAAGTGCTCGAAATTCCACCTGGCAGGACTCAATTTAAAACGACTGCTAATCTTTTGATAAGGTGTCACGCTAATATCTGTTTGTAAATCCTTTTCAAACTGTCGGCACAGCTGCTCCTGCAGATTAAAGGCTTTTATTTCTCCGTCCATCATTTCAGCCTTACCCTCTATCTGGTATTCCCTGCTAGGAAGATAAGCCGCGCCAGAAAGAGAGATATTACCACTTCCGGACAAATAACGATCCGCAGGCAGCCAGGCAGCAGCCTCTGAAACATCAACGTCAGTAGCCTGCAAGGAAAAATCAATGCTATTTTCCAGACGATTTAATGTCGCTTTGCCTTCAAGCGAGCCAGAAAAAGCCTTGGCAGAAGCCTCGCTAACCTGTAAACGTTTCTTTCCACCGAGCCAACGCAGCCGCAGCTCTTTAAACTGATATTCACCCAACAATAACTGCTCCACCTTAAGCGAATTTTGGCCAGGCATGCTAAATAACAAGATAAGGTCGCGGCAATCGCTAGCCCCCTCCTTATCAGCTCCTTTAAAACAACTTGTCGGGACTCGCAGCTCCTTGCCGAAAAAAGCAGCCTCTCGCCATGATCCATCGGCATTCCACTGTAATTGGGCACTCAAATTAAGATTGGCGGTACTCAGCTTTTCAATATCCACATGCAGGCTTGCCTGCTGGCGATAAACCCGCCCAAGCATGGCCATTTCCGTATCTGATGACTGCAGGGCAATTCTAAAGTGCCTTTCAGCCTCTTCTTTAGCAGCATCATCAGTAGAAAGCGATGCCGACAAATGATACACCCTTTGCTCTTGCGAGCGCCCCCCACCAGTCAGCCTTTGGAACTGCCCGCTAAGCTCAAACTGATCGGCCTGTTCGCGTAATAGCTGACCAGAAAACAACCATTCTTTAGCTGGCAAAGTACTGTCGTAATTTTCCACACCAAGCACAAACTCAAAAGAGTTCTCTACATCGTCATTCAAGCCGACAACAAGATCGTTTAATTTAAAACGAATATTGGATGCACCAGCCACCGACAGACGGGAAACCTTCAGCTGACTAGCCTCAACCTGCAATCGCAACAAAGTCCAGGGGCTAACAGCAATAAATGCCTCCTGCAGTTCGATACCCAAAGGTTTAATGGTGATTTTTTCAACATAGACACCCGGTTTAGGGATAACAACCCAGCTTATCTCTCCACCAAGCAGAGCGCTGTGCCCCAGCGCTGCACTAATATGGTCTTGAATCTGCTGAGTATAATTTTCAGCAGGGAACAGCAGCTTTAACACTGCCAGCAACAAAAGCAATGAAAATGATAGCCACAAAAAGACATCCAAAATACGATGAGTCTGTTTTTTTAATGCCATTTAATGCAATACTCTGACAACGAAATTATTTGCCCCATTCTTCCCTTTTATCGGCCCAAAAGTCAAATCAGTGAACACAATTCCATGAATAAAAAACACAACAAATCCACTAGCGCTAAACACGCTCTCAATAATACGCTCAGTCGACTTATTCAACAGGTCAGGGCCAACACCGCCCCAGACTCCGTACTAGAACAAGCAAACCATAGTTTACAAACTATTATCGAACTGCTGGAACCCCATCAGTTTGACGGTCCTTACTCTGCGGCAACACTCGACGGTAATACCGGCGAATACAATAGCCAGGCAAACTCCCCCGCAGAGCTAATGCCCTACAGCCCAATCATCGGTGACCTCAATCCCATATCCCCTCAACTGGAGTTTTCCTATGTTGATCAAAAAGTGCGAGGGAGAGGCACTTTTCCTGCGACGTTTACCGGCCCACCCAACACTGTCCACGGCGGTATGATTGCCGCCGCTTTTGACGAATTACTTACCGCAGTAGTATTGGCCAACGGCCCCAGTGCCTTTACCGGCACCTTAAGCGTACGCTATCTGAGCCCTATCGCTGTTGGCGAAGAAGTGGAATTGAGTGCCGAGTGTACCGAGATACAGAAACGCAAAATATTTTCCCATGCAGAGATTCGACAGCATGGACGCTTATGCGCAAGTGCTGAAGCCATCTTCATCTACCCCACAGCGGAATGACCTGGAACAGCCCAGACATACAGCAAGAATAAAGCAGCCTCTCTCGCCTGCCCGATAAAACCATGCGATAGCGCTGGTATTTTTTCTTCCACAAGATATAGTCGAGCGCTTAACCATGCAGACACTTTATAGAAAGCAGGCGAACAATCATGACAGCTAGCATTTATGATCATCAGTGCGTCAGCATTAACGGTGATAAAGTTTCCATGAGCGAGTATCAGGGCAAGGTATTATTGATTGTTAATACCGCCAGCAAGTGTGGGTTTACACCACAATTTAAAGGGCTGGAATCGCTGCATGAGCAGTTTTCAGCACAAGGTTTTGAGGTACTGGGTTTTCCCTGCAACCAGTTTGGCAAACAGGACCCTGGTAGCAGCGCCGAGATCAGCGAATTTTGTGAGCTGAATTACGGAGTAAGCTTCCCGATGTTCGAAAAAATTGAGGTCAATGGCGATCACACCGATCCGCTTTTTAAACAACTCAAAAGTGAAGCACCTGGCTTAATGGGCTCAAACGGCATTAAATGGAATTTCACCAAATTTCTAATTGATAGCGAAGGTAAGGTCGTAAAGCGGTTTGCATCGACAACAACGCCAGAAAAAATCACCGGCGAAATCGAGAAGCTCTTGAGTTAATGTTGAAGCCTGCCTGTGAAGTATCGTTATGTATTAGTTAGTGCCCATCCAGAAACTGCTGATTTTCGAAAATCAAGTCCGGTCATGGCCAACGCAAATCTAGCTCCTAGGCCTTTTCAAGGCCTTTAAGTCGCAAGATTTGCGTTG
>JAUXDF010000230.1 GCA_030618505.1 Spongiibacteraceae bacterium
TCTCCCCAACCCTCTCCCGCAAGCGGGAGAGGGGGCAAATGATGCCATAGGTCAAATGCTGTATACCATCACTAAATCAGCCATATAAACCTACGGCTTTTGCAGTTGCTCAAGAAAAACCTCAATTTCCCCCGTCATCTGCTGATACCAGGGGTTATGGCTTATCCTCTGAACCACACCCAACTTGAGATTATCACTGGTATGCTCGCCCTGATAATCTGCCTCGAGATTTTTACAACGAAGATATTCCTGACTTCCCTTTTTGTGGTAGCGTTTACAGTCAGCATAGTAACCACCTTGGCCGTATCGAGGATCATCTGGCGCAACGGCTACTCCAATATGAGCAAGGCCAAGAAGTTTCTTAGCAGGCTTATGCGTATCAACAAGGATAATGTTCCCATCAAATTCCAGGCTCTGTTGACTAAAAAGCAGCATCCTGTTTTTTTCTTGATCAAGTTCCATAAAAAACTCTACCGCCTCCGGTGTATCCACCGTTACATCATCCCAACTTGCCGCTATAAATACCGGGGTTTTCAAGCCCTTCTGTTTGACTCTTTTTTTCATCTTGCCGGTCAGCGCATTTATTTGTACCACCGCATTCATGGAAAAAGATTCGTATTTATAAGGGTCATCATCCGGTAATATTTGTAGCCAGGCGGTACGCTTAAATAGCCAGCTGGAAATATTATGAGTCCAGGCAAAATTTGCTGTTTCGCTGATATCCACCGCTGGAGCAAACAGAATAAGCCCTGCAACATTCTCATTTCCGGCCGCCACATACAGCGACAAGGTTCCCCCGGTTGAAAAACCACCGACATAGACATTCTCGGCATACTTGCTCGCCTGCTCTAGCCCAAACTCCTTGGCCTTAACCCACTCCTGCCAGTTAACGTTTAGCAGATCACCCGGGCGGGTCCCATGCCCCGGCAATAAAATACCCAAGACAACAAAACATTGGCTCTGAAAGTAACGCGCAAGGGAGTGCATCATATAGGGTGAATCAGTTAAACCGTGGGATAACAAAATACCCTGTTGGTATTTACCACTGACAGAGCGAGCACAAGTGGCAGGCGGCTCGAATAAAAAGGGGGCATTCCCCTCAATGATTTGATTACGCTTGGCACTGGCCAAATCGGTGCGACTTCGGGCGATGCGCCTTTTTTCATGTTCAATATAGTCTTCGAAACTATCACCCTGATAGTCAAATAACTCATTTCCATCGATAGCTCGATGACGCTCGGAGAGCTCTACTTTATCGGGTAATTCGACCATTTCCGCGTGAAGCGAAAAAGAGAAGCCAGACAATATAAGCAACAATAGTATTTGCATTTTTTGTTCCCCGAACTCAATTTAAATACGCGATATTATTTAAGCGCCTTAAAAAGGTACCTATAAAACTGTAACAGTACAATATAAATCTGTCCCAGTTGATAGTCATCCCTGCATTTTACGCTCGTTCTCACTATCTTCCGAGGGAGTCAATATAGGTAATGGAAGCAAAAAAATAGCGCTTTAAATCAATCCGATTTAAAACGTTCTACCATCTCAGTTAAACCGGTATGGCGTACATCTTTGCCCTTTACCAGATAAATTACATACTGGGCAATATTGCGCGAATGATCACCAATGCGCTCCAGCGAGCGCAACGACCACATAACATTTAATACTCGGGAAATACTGCGTGGGTCTTCCATCATAAAAGTAACCAGCGCACGCATCGCTGTTGCATATTCGGCATCAACACGCTTATCGGCCTTTACCACCGTTAAGGCCTGATCAACATCCAGACGCGCAAAGGCATCCAGTGAGTCGTGCACCATTTTTGAAACCTGCTCGCCAATGTGGCGAATCTCGACATAACCTTTTGGAGCAGCACCATCTTCAGCTAAGGCAATGGCCTGATGGGCGACCTTTGTCGCTTCATCACCAATACGTTCCAAATCAGTAATCGCTTTGGTGACGGAAATAACAAGACGTAAATCACTGGCGGCTGGCTGACGGCGGGCCAAGATTCTTGCACACTCTTCATCGATGGAAATTTCCATCGAATTGATCGTATGATCACTTTCCAGCACTTCATCGGCCTTGCCACTATCAGCGTCAATAATCGCTTGCACGGCATTCTCGACTTGCTGTTCCACCAAGCCTCCCATCTCCATCAGATGAGTTTTTATTTCATTCAGCTCGTTATTAAACTGCTGGGAAATATGATCAGTATGGCCATCGAGTTCGGTAGGCATTGTTAGTTTCTCCTTTCTTCGCTAGCCGTAGCGGCCGGTGATGTAATCTTCAGTCTGTTTTTTATCGGGGTTGGTAAACAGGGTATTGGTATCGCCGTATTCGATCAACTCCCCCATATACATAAAGGCGGTGTAATCAGACACCCGAGCGGCCTGCTGCATATTATGGGTAACAATGATGATGGTGTATTTTGATTTTAGCTCGTAAATCAATTCTTCAATTTTTAATGTTGATATCGGATCCAGTGCCGAAGCAGGCTCATCCAGCAACAGCACCTCGGGCTCTACCGCTATGGTGCGGGCGATAACCAAACGCTGCTGCTGACCACCGGACATACCCAAGGCACTTTCGTGCAGGCGATCTTTAACCTCATCCCACAGCGCAGCGCCTTTAAGCGAACGCTCGACGACTTCATCCAGTACACGCTTGTTTTTAATACCCTGAATACGCAAACCGAAGGCGACATTTTCATAAATAGATTTTGGAAAGGGGTTGGGCTTTTGAAACACCATGCCAATACGACGGCGAAGCTCGGCAACATCAATCGATTTTTCGTAGATATTCCTACCCTCAAGGGAAATTTTCCCCTCGATTCGACAGCCATCCACCAGATCGTTCATACGGTTAAAACAGCGCAGCAAAGTGGACTTACCACAACCACTAGGCCCAATAAATGCGGTCACCCGTTTTTGCGGGATATCCAAATTAATGCCATTGAGTGCTTGCTTAGTCTGATCATAATAGAGATTCAGGTCTTCAACGGCGACACTGACTCGATCATTTGATAGATCAACCGGGGCTTTGTCGCCGCTGATCGCACTAATATCAATCGCATGTGTTTTTGTTTCTGGCTTGGCCATAATAATCATAACTCTCTGATAATAACTTGTAACTATTCAGCATAATAAGATAAACACTCTGAACCCACCATTTTTGTCATCCCCGAAGTGTTTTGTCGGGGATCCAGAGTCTGGCAAACTGGATTCCGGCCAAAAGACTGCCGGAATGACGAACTTTGTGTATTTACTGAATAGTTACAATAATTTTAAAGTCGTCTTAAGGTTTTTAAATCAAAACACTATGATTCCAGCGCCTTGTATTTCTCTCTCAAACGGTTTCTCACCGACACCGCTGCAAAATTCAGCATGGCTATAACCACCACCAGCAAAAATGCCGTGGCATAAACCAGCGGACGTGCCGCCTCGACATTGGGGCTCTGAAAACCAACATCATAAATATGAAAACCCAGATGCATAAATTTCTGATCAAGATGCACAAAGGGGTAGTTACCATCAAGGGGCAGTGAGGGCGCAAGTTTAACTACGCCTACCAGCATCAGTGGCGCCACCTCCCCCGCCGCTCTCGCAACTGCCAGAATCAAACCTGTCATCATTGCAGGGCTCGCCATCGGCAATACGATACGCCAGAGGGTCTCTGCTTTGGTTGCACCCAGTGCCAAACTGCCTTCACGCACCGCGCGAGGTATTCTTGCCAGCCCCTCTTCAGTGGCGACAATAACCACCGGCAATGTTAACAAGGCAAGCGTCAAAGAGGCCCACAACAAACCCGGCGTACCAAATGTGGGCGAAGGCAGTGCCTCTTGAAAGAACAACTGGTCCAGTGATCCACCGACATAATAGATAAAAAAGCCCAAACCAAACACACCATAAACAATGGAGGGAACACCGGCCAGATTATTAACGGCCACCCGCACCATCTGGGTAACAAAACCTTGTTTGGCATATTCACGCAGATAAACAGCCGCTACCACACCAAAAGGTGTCACCATAATGGCCATCAAAATAACCATCATGACGGTGCCGAATATGGCGGGAAATATGCCGCCCTCAGTGTTCGCTTCGCGGGGGTCATCAGTCAAAAATTCATTTAACTTGCTAAAGTATATTGCAACCTTTCCAGACAGACTCAGGGAATTAGGTTGATAGGCTCTGACAATTTTGGCTATCGGTAATTCGATCGAAGAGCCGTCCATTGTCACTGCAGTAATACTGTCACGAGAAACCTTAATGTAGAGTTGGCTCAGCTGTTTTTGAAGTACTTGATATTCCTGATCAAGCTGCGCTCTGCCCTCTTCAATTTTTGCCCGTGCTGATTTTACCGCCGAATCCGACATTCCCTCATCTAGCTCAATACCACGCTCGTTAAGACGCAACCTTTCGAGCTTGGCATTAATTGCACCGATCTCGTGCTTTTCGAGCTGTTCAATTTGATCATGCAATTGGGAGACTCGCTCGATACGGGTTTGCAGCTCCTGCCAGGCGGCATCGCTCGCCAACTCTTCACCGGAAGCGGTGGCAACCACTTGATCGGCTTGTTTTACTTGATGAAGAAAACCGTAGAAGCTGCCCCACTCTCTTCTTTCCAGCGCCATAGCCGCCTGCGGGTATTCGACGGTATTGGTCTGCACCTGCAAGTACCATGCGAAATCAGTTCCGGTCACATCCCGATTACCCAGCTTTAACAGATAACGTGACAGGAATTCCTCATCGGTTTCAAGTTTGAGACCGGAAGCTCGCAGCTGCTCAATCGGTACTGACTCTTTTTCGACAACCTGGCCGATTATTCGGGATACTTCCCCGCTGCGGGGATCTTGATAAGTCGCCGACATAATTTCACCGGGCCAGAAATGTCCCAGGCCCTTAACGGCCAGGATCATAATCAAACCAACGACTGCGATAACACTAATCGATATCGCTGCACCATTAATCCAGATCCAGGGCTCACCACTTTTGAGCCACTGGGAAAAACTGATGCTTGTACTTCTTTCCAGCTTATCCAAGGTTTAATCCTGTCATCGTGTAGGGTGCGGCTCCCGCACCATTTAATTCCGGTGCGGAAGCCGCACCCTACAATTATTTACAACGAACCGTACTTTTTACGTAATCTATGGCGAATAATTTCGGCGCCAGTATTCACCACAAAGGTAAAACTAAACAATACAAAAGCTGCCAAAAACAACACTCGGTAATGTGAACTACCAACTTCTGCCTCTGGCACTTCAACAGCGATATTAGCCGCCAAGGTGCGCATACCTTCAAAGATATTCATATCGATAATCGGCGTATTTCCTGTTGCCATTAACACGATCATAGTTTCGCCCACCGCACGTCCAAGACCAATCATCAGCGCTGAGAAAATACCGGGGCTGGCTGTTGGCAATACAACGCCAACCAGTGTTTGCCAGCGCGTTGCGCCCAGCGCCAAAGAGCCATGACTAAGATGTGCAGGCACGGAAAATATAGCATCTTCGGTAATCGAGAAAATCGTTGGAATTACTGCAAAGCCCATCGCGACACCCACCACCAGCGCGTTACGCTGATCAAAGGA
>JAUXDF010000097.1 GCA_030618505.1 Spongiibacteraceae bacterium
GCTTTATGTTCGGCTAGCAGATCAATAAAAAAATTGGCAGTGGAGCCGGTACCAATACCGACGATGGTGTCGCTGGCCAGCTTTGGCTTGATATAGTCCAGTGCTGCCTGGGCAACGGCTTTTTTCATTTCGTCTTGGGTCATGGTAAGAGTCCTGATTGAGTATCTGCTTGATCGTTGGTCTATTATACTTAATTAGTGCCCATCCAGAAACTGGTAGCTTTCGAAAATTAAACCCGGTCATGGCCAACGAAAATCTAGCTCCTAGGCCTTTAAGTCGCAAGATTTGCATTGGCCATGACCTCTTTGTTTAATTTCTGGATGGGCACTAATTATGCCTATGGTACTCATCATCATTACGAATGAGCGAGAAAACGTATTAATGGATGTCCGTCAAATGGAGTCGTATTTTAGATTATGATTAGCAATTACATTAAAAAAATCCTCGATGCGCGGGTCTACGACCTTGCTGAGCAGACCCCACTGGATAAAGCACCGCTGTTGTCCCGACGTTTTGATAATAACATTTTGCTAAAAAGGGAGGATTTACAGCCGATCTTTTCCTTTAAGGTGCGTGGCGCCTATAACAAAATGGTGTTGCTCGGTGATGAGCAGCTTAGCAAAGGTGTGGTAACGGCATCGGCGGGCAATCATGCACAAGGCGTGGCGCTGGCGGCTGAAAAGCTCAAAGCCAAAGCTATCATTGTGATGCCAAAAACTACCCCGCTGATCAAGGTTGATGCGGTTAGAGCACGGGGTGCCCAGGTGCTGCTCTGGGGGGATACCTATGATGAGGCGGCGGCGTATGCCGATCAGCTGGTTAAGGAAAAGGGCATGGTTTATGTGCATCCCTATGATGATCCCGACGTGATTGCCGGGCAGGGAACCATTGCTGTGGAGATTTTGCGGCAATATACCGGAGACATTCACGCTATCTTTGTGCCAGTCGGAGGAGGAGGTTTGTTGGCGGGGATTGCGGCTTATGTGAAATATCTGCGGCCCGATATTAAAGTGATTGGAGTTGAGCCCGAGGATGCCGCTTGCCTGCAGGCGGCGATGAAGGCCGGGCGCCGGGTCAAGTTAGACGAGGTGGGGATATTTGCCGATGGTGTGGCCGTGGCGCAGATTGGCAAAGAGCCCTTTAGTGTTATTCAAGAGCGTGTGGATGAGGTGATTTGTGTTGATAGCGATGAAATATGTGCTGCCATCAAAGACATTTTTGAGGATACACGCTCAATAGCAGAACCGGCAGGTGCGCTGGCGCTGGCAGGTTTGAAAAAATATGTGGATCAAAGTGGTTGTCGTGCCCAGACTTTGGTGGCGATCGATAGTGGCGCCAACAGTAATTTTGATAGCCTGCGTTATATTTCCGAGCAAACAGAAATTGGTGAGAAGCGCGAGGCAATATTGGGTGTGACAATTGCCGAGACACCAGGCAGTTTTTGTGCTTTTTGCAAGGCCCTCGGAGAGTGGAATATTACCGAGTTTAATTACCGTTATGATGACCACTCAAGTGCGCGAATATTTGCCGGTGTGCAGGTTGGTGCAGGTAGCCATGATAGGGTCAATTTGGTGGCTGACCTGCAGCGCCAGGGTTACCCGGTCGAGGATATGACCGACAATGAAATGGCCAAACTGCATGCCCGTCATATGGTTGGGGGCAGGGCGCCGGTTGAGGATGAAGTGGTTTATCAATTTGAGTTTCCGGAGCGGCCGGGGGCCTTGTTAACCTTTCTTAGTCAATTAGGCCAGCGCTGGAATATTTCCATGTTTCACTACCGTAATCATGGGGCGGCTTATGGTCGCGTGCTGGTGGGTTTGCAGGTGCCAATAGATCAGCGCAAAGATGTCGGTAAATTCCTCAAAGGGCTTAATTATCGCTTTAAAGAAGAAAGCGAAAACCCGGCTTATAAGCTTTTTCTCAAGTCTCTGTAAGGCTAATAACCCATAATAATGGCCTTTGTGATAAGTTTGGCGTTTTGCTAAGTTGTTGAATCACAGAATAACAAACGCGGGTTGTTATGCTCTTTTGTGTCCGCTATTTTTAATTACAGCAGGTGACAATCGATGTGGCAGTAGGTTTGCCGATCGTTTTCCAGGGATGTGAATCTGTTTACAGGCAAGGATGAGAACATAAAGCAGCATTAGCTAGTATTGATAGGTAAGGTAGTAAAAAGAAATGAGCAAAACCCCGGATACATTTGCAATTCTTATTTTTCTGTTTGGCTTGGGCACATTGTTAACTGCTACCGTGCAGGCAATGAATTAACAGTCTTGTTACAGCTTGTTGATAAAATTACCTAAGTGATCATTTCCCGCTGAGTAGCTACACCTTGCAGCGGAATATCCCAGCTCTCCATTGGGCACTGCTCCAATTCCTGACAAACATGGGCAAGGCCGAATAATAGTGGCCGAGTTTGAATGCTTGCCCGTTGTTTAAAAGAGCCCGCTCTGCGCTTAAAAGAAAAGCTTCGATCATAAAACCCCCCGCCCATACCCAGGCGTCCACCTAAACGGTCAAAACCCACGAGTGGCATAAAAACCAGATCCAGTTGTTGTGGTTTTAAACGTTCCTTATGAATGGGCTCTGGAATCTGAAAGTGATTGCGGATCAGTTTATCTCCTGGCTTATAGCGGCCAAACAGTAAACTGCGGTTGTTTTGTAATATTGGCAGGTAGCAGTGTTTGCCTGATTTAACTGCTTGGGATAACAGAGGCATCGGGTCAATCTCGCCATCGTTAGCCAGATAAAAGGCAATGCGCTGGCTACGGATAAAGGCGGGTTGTTTACAGATTAGCTGTTGAAGCGCTCGTGCGGCAAGGCGTTGCTGGTAAATAGTCAGGCTGCGTCTTTGCTGGCGCAGTCGCTTGCGGAGCTGTTGTTTATCAGGCATCTGTTGGGCTTATGATGAGAATGTGATTCTCCGAGATACCGCCGACAGTGTGGTCCTTGAACCCTAAGGTTCAAGGTGGTGGTTCCTGTGTTGCATTAGGCTTTCCGTCAGGCGGACATGCACACCAACAACCCGAGAAACCTCCAGGGTACAGCTTATCGGCTCGAGGACCTACTGACTAGCGTATACCTCAGAGAGCCACAACTGCAGTATATCCTACCGATGGAAAACTGCACGAGGTTTTCTAGATTTCTATCTGCAGGTAATCTTGCAGGGCATTATCGAGTTTGCTGTCAATGCGTTTTAACTTGTCTTCGGTATCGGCATCACTGCCGGTACGGGCTTTTTCTTGCATCAACTCATGGGCGATATTGAGTGCCGCCATCACCGCAATTCTGTCCAGTCCGATCACTTTGCCGGCTTCACGAATCTTGCGCATCTGCGAGTCAAGGTGCTGGGCGGATTGTGCCAGTTCTGCCTGCTGCTCGGGCGGGCAGCCGACTTGATAATCCTTGTCGAGGATATTAACAATAACGGTGTTGGGTTTTTCACTGCTCACGAACTCTGCTCCAGGGCTTTCAGGCGACTGATCATTGCTTCAACTTTCAGCTTTGCCTGCTCATTTTTTTCTATTAAGGAAGATCGTTCATTTAACCAGCCGTCCTCTTTGTTTTTCAAGAGGCGGTTTTCATCATTGAGCTGATCGCAGAGTCGGATGAGATCGTCAATTTTTGTTTCAATTGATTTAAGTGGTTTGTTATTCATTTTGCGTATCTATTTAAAGGTGTCTGCTAAGGCATTGACGTTTAAGTAAATATAGTGCGCAAGGGGGAGCTGGTCAATTTGTTATAGTGTATTTTGCGACGGGATTTACAATTGCGCCCACCCCAGTGGCTCCAGAGAGGGGGAGTCAGGGGCTGGCGGGATTGGTCTGCAGTTTATTGCTTGCCTTGTGTAACGCTGTCGCCGTGGTGTCGAGGGGCGTTATTTCGCCAAAATACCGTCATCAGCGCTGGTGCCAGCAGCAGGTTTGATAGCAGGGCAATGACGATAGAAAAGCTCAGCAGGATGCCAAAATCACGGGCGGCTGAAAAGGTATCAAACACATGAACGATAAAGCCGCCAACTAGCACCACGGAGGTAAACACTATCGCCCGACCAACCACGGCAAGGGTGTGGTGTACCGCACGGCGTGGGTCGGCTTCGCGTATAGCGTAGCGGCGATAATGGTGCATAAAGTGAATGGTATCATCAACGGAGATACCGATAATGATGCAGCCGGCCATGGCGGTCATCATGTTGAGGGGGATATTCATCCAGCCCATCAAACCAACGGAAAAAATGATCGGCAGGACGTTGGGAATAAATGCGAGTAGTCCACCACGCAGGCTACCCATTAATAAAAACATCAATAGCCCGACTAATAAAAATGCCACTGCGTAACTGTTGGTCATTGAGGTTAGCAGGGCTTTTATCGTTTGGGAGAAGATGACAAGCAAGCCGGTGATGGTGACCTTGACTTCCGGCACGCCGCTGGCGCTAACTTTTTCCTCCAATTCAGCCTGCAAGGTGTTGATATATTCGGCATAACCAATAACGTTCGCCCAGGGTATTTGTACGTTAAAACGACCTAGCTGAAAGCTGGAGTCAGTAAAGTCACCCAAATCCTCGGCGCTACTGGTTTCGAAAAGAAACAGCTCCTGGGCAATAGTGGCCTGGTCATCGGGGATGACATAAAAGGCCTCATCTCCACCATTCAGTGCCCGATGTGTTTCTTTGACCACTTCGACAATGGAGGTGGCCTGTTTAGCCTGGGTGATATTGACCTGGCGGCTCTCGATGAGCGTTTTGGCCTCATCCATTAGTTGTAAAAAGGCGGGGTTGTAGAGGCCGTTTTCCTTTTGGCTATCCAGTACCACTTGCATGGACAGAGCCCCATTCATTTTGTTATCCATCAGTTCTGAGGCCACCCGTACCGGGTGCTCTTGCGGATACCAGCGTATCGGGTCGTGACTAAATTCTACTTTGCTTAATCCAAGGATGGCGACGGCGGTAAGGAGCAAGGAGATCAGCAGTACGCTGTGAGCTCGGCGCACGCCAAAGTCACCCAAGGCAAATATGCTGCGATCTATCATTGTTAATACGCGGGATTTGTTGAGTGTATTGTCCTGTTGTTTGCTGCGGCGGCGAACGGGCAAAATAGTGAGTAGGGCGGGCAGTAACACGATGGTGTAGTAAAGCGCTAATAGAGCACCAATGGCACCAAATATTCCCAGCGAGCGTATCGGTAGCAAATCGGCGGCAGCAAAGGAGAGTAGTCCGGCGGCGGTGGTCAGGCTGGTCATGACCACGGCTACGGAGGTGCTTTTCATGGCGTTGACAATAGCGCTGAGTTTTTCTTCGCCGTTGTCGTAGAGTTTATAAAAGACGCTAAGTATGTGTACGGAATCTGCAACACCAATGGCTAACAGGAAGGTGGGTAAAATCTGGGTGTTGCCATTGATGGAAAAACCAAAAATGGGCATCAGGGCGATGGTGACCATGGTGGAGAGGCTGACCACCAGCAGGGGCATCCAGACGCCGGAGAAACGTCGAAATAAGAGGTAGAGCAGTAGTGCAATAATGGCGAGTCCGAGTACGGTGCTGCGGCCCATTTCTATGCCCATATCTTCGGCCATGGAGTAGTTAACAACGTGGGTGCCGCTGGAATAAATACGAAAACCGGCTTGTTGATGTTGCTCGCTAATTTCCAGTAGTGTTTGGGCAAAAGCTGATTCTTCATCGGGGGTGAGGTAGTCTTCGCGGCTAAGCATGTGGCTGCTTTCTGGGGTCGATTCGTCGTTGTCAAAGCCATTTTGTTCATCGTCGTCGCCTATTAGTGCGGCATCGCTGTAGCTGGCTGGCTCAAGTACAACGCTGGCCAGGTGGCCGTCGCTGGATACCAGGCTGCCGGTGTAGACGGGGTTGCTCAGTACCAGTTTGCGAAAGGCGGGGATGTCGGCTTCACTGTTTGGCCACAGTTCTCGTAGTTCTTGTACGATCAGTTCGTCGCCTTCGCCGCGGGTGTGGCGGACGTTGAGCAGGCTGGTGATGGTTTCGAGGTGGGGGACGTTTTGTTCGAGGTCTTCGTGTAGGGCGCGTAGGTGTTGGAGGTTGTCGAGGGTGAAGAAGTCGCCTTCGCTGGCGATGGTGACGACACAGTAGTCGCCGTAGCCAAATTGTTCACGGAATTTGTCGTAGGCGGCCACTGAGGGGTCGGATTTGGTCAGGAAGGAGTCGACGGAGAGGTCCATGGTGGCGTGTCGGATCTGGGGCACGATGATGGCGGTGGCGACGATCACTAGCAGCAGGATCAGTTTGCTATGATGGATGACGTATTCGCTCCAGAGGGCAAAAAAACTTTCTACTCGATCGCGTAAGGACATGGGGGTCTTTGACTCTTGGTAGTTTTAAAAGTGCTTAGGGTAAAAGGGGCGCTATTGTCTGGGTATTGTGAACAGGCAACAACTTAATAAAGTGTAATATTGTTTATGATGGAGTTATTGTTTTTCGGCGCTCGGGGTTTAACAGTGGGCCTTGGGGCGATGGTGTGTGCCAGATAGGCTTCGATGAGTTTTTTTACGCTGCGTGCGAGAATGATTTTGGCGGTCGCTCGTGAGAACACAAAAAGACGTGTTCTCCCCGTTCCCTTTATCCAACATTTGCCTCGTACTCGCTAACACTCAGAGGCGCACAGCCAAGGCTTACCATTGGCCTTCCGAGGTCGTGCGGTTTAGGCGTTAGCCGCCTTCTCCAGAGCCACCTGGCTGGCAAGATATTCTTCATAAGTGCCCTGAAAGTCCACTAGCCCTTGATCCTTGATTTCAATCACTCGGGTGGCCAGCGAGGAGACAAACTCGCGGTCATGGCTGACGAATATCAAGGTGCCTTCGTAGTGTTCCAGCGCCAGGTTTAGTGCTTCGATGGCTTCCATGTCGAGGTCGTTGGTGGGTTCGTCCATCAACAGTACATTGGTGTCCATCATCATCAGTTTGCCGAACAGCAGGCGGTTTTTCTCACCACCGGAGCAGACCTTGACGGGTTTTTCAAAATCATCGGAAGAAAATAATAATCGGCCCAGGGTGGCGCGCACGATCTGGTCGTCATGACTGGGTTTACGCCATTGGCACATCCAGTCAAAGAGGTTTAGGTTGTTATCAAAGTCTGCGCTGCTGTCCTGAGGGCAGTAGCCCAGGGTGGCGTTTTCTGCCCATTTGATCTTGCCGCTATTGGCTTGGAGTTCGTCCATCAGGCAGCGTAAAAAGGTAGTTTTACCCGCGCCATTTTCACCGATCACCGCCAGTCGGGTGCCTGCATCCAGTATCATGCTGCCATTTTTAAACAGTGTTTCATCATCAAAGCCGTGGCTCAGTTTTTCCAGGGTCAAAGCTTGTCGATGTAGCTTTTTATCCTGTTTAAAACGAATGTAGGGACTGACGCGACTGGAGGCTTTGATATCATCAAGTTTGATTTTATCGATCTGTTTGGCGCGCGAGGTAGCCTGTTTGGCTTTTGATGCGTTGGCTGAGAAGCGGCTGACAAATTGTTGCAGCTCTGCGATCTGGGCACTCTTTTTGGCGTTGACTGACTGTTGGCGCTCTCGGGCCTGGGTGGCGGCAGTCATAAAGTTGTCGTAGTTGCCGGGGTAGACGCGCAGCTCACCATAATCGATGTCGGCCATATGGGTGCAGACGGCATTAAGAAAGTGGCGATCGTGGGAGATGATGATCATGGTGCTTTTGCGCTCGTTCAGCACACTCTCGAGCCAGCGGATGGTGTTGATATCGAGGTTGTTGGTGGGCTCGTCGAGTAGCAGGATATCGGGATCAGAGAATAGTGCCTGGGCGAGTAATACTCGCAGCTTCCAGCCTGGCGCTACTTCGCTCATTGGGCCGTAGTGTAATTCCAGGGCGATACCGGCTTGCATCAGTAATTCGCCAGCACGGCTTTCGGCGCTGTAGCCGTCCATTTCGGCAAACTGGGTTTCCAGGTCGGCGACTTTCATGCCGTCTTCTTCAGACATTTCAGGTAGAGCGTAGATGCGATCGCGCTCTTGCTTGATTTTCCACAGATCAGTGTGGCCCATGATGACGGTGTCTATTACGTTGTATTCTTCAAAGGCAAATTGATCCTGATGCAGCTTGCCGACCCGCTCGTTAGGGCCGATGGATACGTTGCCAGCGGTGGGCGTGAGGCTGCCATCGAGGATTTTCATAAAGGTGGATTTACCGCAGCCATTGGCGCCGATTAGTCCATAGCGATTGCCATTGCCAAATTTGACGGAGATGTTTTCGAACAAGGGCTTAGCGCCAAACTGCATGGTGATGTTTGCGGTAGAGATCAAGGGGGAGTTTCCTGAATACTGATAAATGGGCGTGTTGAAAAAGCGTACTACTTTAAAGAGGGCGTACTATAGGGATTTGTAACAAAAGAGTCGAGCAATATTGTCTAAAATTCACCCTGTTTTGTGGTTTTTGTAGCCGTGATCAGCGTGCCCCGCGTAGCGCTTTGGGTATGAGGAACGAAATCAAGGGAAACTGTCAGATCCTCCTTGATTTCGTTCCTCACGACCAAAACACTACGTGGGTCGCGCTGTACCCAAAGCGCTACGCGGGGCACGCTGATCACGGCTACCAAATACAGATCTACAGCGGCTCCTGCGATTCGCGCAGCCGCTCCAATCGCTCCTGCTCTTCGGCCAGTGCAGCTTCAATACCTTGTATCACAGAATCAACATCAGCCGCTTCGGTACTTTCTTCAAAGTGACCACTTAGCTCACTATCAGGCTGAAGCTCACCCTCTTCATAAAGCGCCCAAATTTCCTTGGCATATTGTGTATCGGACAACTCAGGGGCGAATTGCGCGTAGTAACTAGTGATATTGTTAACATCCCGTGCCAGCATCGATTCGGCATTATTGTTAGCGGCGGCATCCACCGCTTGGGGAAGGTCAATAATAACCGGGCCATAGGCATCGACTAGTACATTAAATTCAGACAGGTCGCCGTGGACGATACCGGCGCAGAGCATGCGCACAACGTATAACATCATCACAGCATGGTCTTCCAGCGCCTGTTCGGCGGACATCGAAACATCGTTCAAACGTGGGGCCACCTGGCCCTCATCATCGGTCACCAGCTCCATTAACAGCACACCATCAAAACAGCCATAGGGCTGGGGGACGCGCACATCGGCGCTGGCGAGGCGATAAAGCGCATCGACTTCGGCGGATTGCCAGGTATCTTCCTGTTGTTTGCGGCCGAACTTAG
>JAUXDF010000051.1 GCA_030618505.1 Spongiibacteraceae bacterium
ATCGGTATTTGCCAGCTCGCTAGTGATGGTACAATGGATTGCAGTAGTCCGTTAGCAATAGACTGGATGCCAAGTATGGCAAAGAGATAAATGCCGTAGCTTAGATAGATAAACTGGCTGAAAATAATGGTCAGCACAATATTTGCTAAAAAGAGAGCCAGCAATA
Organism: Spongiibacteraceae bacterium; assembly: GCA_030618505.1. Classification (GTDB taxonomy): domain Bacteria; phylum Pseudomonadota; class Gammaproteobacteria; order Pseudomonadales; family PIVM01; genus JAUXDF01. Next base: position 167 of record JAUXDF010000051.1, read on the forward strand.
TCCCCAAAGCAATATTGGCTAGCCTGCTTTGGTCTATGGCTTGTGTGCTGATGGTTTCTGGCGCGCCCAGTTTAAGATTCAGGTTAATAGGTGTGTTAGATTGGATGCGCAAATAAAATACCTTACTGGCCTTGGCGTCGGCATGTAATGTCAGCAATAGCGGGTATTGTTTTATTTCCCTGTCGTTGAAGGGGTGTTGAGTGCCGATAATGTGAAGCGGCTGGTTTGGGTTTTCCGAATGAGAGTTGGCTTGAAACAGTGCAAGTTCTTGCAGGTTGGGTGGGTCGACCATTAACCAAAGCTTTTGCTCTGTATCGAGATTGTTTTGAATGCTGAAGCGTAACCAGTATGCAGCATGGCTAAAACCAAAGAGCAGCTCCCCTTCATCAGCGGGTGCAAACTGATGGAGGTAAGGGGGGGCCAGGATGTCGGAAAACTGCAGTTTTGTTGTGGGGTCTTTTAGTATATCGATATGAGAGTTGATCGATATCGAAAACTGCTCTTGTTGCAGGTGAATTAGCGGCGCTGAATGGGTGAAAAACGATAGACTGATCATTAGCACAAAAAGCCACAGTTTCAGGCCGCTTAGTGGGTATTGATAAGTGTATCGTTTGATCACACGCTCTCTTGCCTCTTATCTTGTAGTCGTCTTATTGTTTTTCTCTTGCTATAGCACGATACCCGATATCATCACGATAAAACAGTCCGTCGCAGCTGATTTGTTCCGTCAAGGCGTAGGCTTTTTGCTGGGCGTCAGAAACGGTTTCTCCCAAGGCGGTAGCGCAGAGTACGCGGCCGCCGTTAGTGACAAGCTGTTTCTGGTTTAGCGTCGTACCAGCATGGAATACCTTTGCGTCCAGGCTTTGATCTTTTGCGAGCGTAATGGGCTCTCCCTTTTTATAGCTGGCCGGGTAGCCTTTTGCCGCTAGGACAACACCCAGTGCCGGTCGAGGATCCCACTGAGCCTTAAACTGGTCGAGTTTTTTGTCCAGTGCCGCATCACAAAGCTGGCAGAGATCCGATTGTAGTCTGAGCATAATCGGTTGTGTTTCCGGGTCGCCAAAGCGGCAGTTATATTCGATAACTTTGGGGTCACCGGCGGTGTTTATCATTAGGCCGGCGTAGAGAAAGCCGGTGTAGGAATTGCCCTCTGCTGCCATGCCTCTCACCGTTGGGATAATAACCTGGGTCATTATCTTTTGGTGAATATTATCAGTGACCACTGGTGCCGGGGAGTAAGCACCCATGCCACCGGTGTTGGGGCCGGTATCGCCATTGCCAACACGTTTGTGATCCTGGCTGGTAGCCATTGGTAGAATGTTTTCACCATCAACAATAACGATAAAACTGGCTTCTTCGCCTTCGAGAAATTCCTCGATAACCACTCTGCAGCCTGCCTCGCCAAAGGCATTGCCAGAGAGCATGTCCTTAACGGCCTCTTCGGCTTGCGCCAGTGTCTCGGCGACAATGACACCTTTGCCAGCTGCCAGACCATCGGCTTTGATAACAATCGGCGCGCCTTTTTCCTGCAGATAAGCCAGTGCTGCCTCTACTTCCGTAAAGTTTTGATAGTCGGCGCTAGGGATATTGTGGCGAGCGAGAAAGTCTTTGGTAAAAGCTTTGGATCCTTCCAGTTGAGCAGCGCCTTTGCTGGGACCAAAGCAGCGAAGATTTTGTTCTGCAAAAAAATCAACGATGCCCTCGACCAGTGGTGCTTCGGGGCCAACGATGCTGAGCGCGATATTATTTTCTCGGGCAAAATTGGCCAGTCCGTTAAAATCCATTACATCAAGGTCAATGTTCTCGATTTTCTCATCCAGTGCGGTGCCGGCATTACCGGGGGCAACATAGACTTTTTCTACATCAGGGGATTGGGCAGCCTTCCAGGCAAGCGCATGTTCGCGCCCGCCGCCGCCAATGACGAGTACTTTCATAATAGTGTTCCTGACCTGGTGCTTGAGATTAGTACCTGAGATTGCTACCTGAAATTAGTGCCTGAAATGGCGCATGCCGGTAAATACCATCGCCATATTGTTTTCGTCGGCAGCCGCAATTATCTCCTCGTCACGAATAGATCCACCGGGCTGGATAACACAGCTGATGCCCACACTGGCGGCGTTATCAATGCCATCACGAAAGGGGAAAAATGCGTCACTGGCCATTACTGAGCCTTTGACTTGCAGGCCGGCGTGTTCGGCTTTGATAGCGGCAATACGTGCGGAGTTGATGCGACTCATTTGGCCTGCACCGACACCGATAGTTTGTCCATCTTTGGCATAAATAATAGCATTGGATTTGGCAAATTTGGCCACCTTCCAGGCAAAGAGCAAATCGCCAATTTCTTCTGCTGTGGGCTGGCGTTTGGAGACGACTTTGAGTTCATTTTTGTCAACCATGCCGAGGTCGCGATCCTGTACTAGCAGACCACCATTAACGCGTTTGTAGTCGAAGGCAGGCAGGGATTTGCTCCATTCACCACAAATTAGCAGGCGCAGATTCTTTTTGCTGGCAATCGCCTGTATCGCTTTCTCGCTTACCGAAGGGGCGATGATGACTTCGACAAACTGTCGATCAACAATGGTTTGGGCGGTCTGTACATCAAGCTCGCGGTTAAAGGCGATGATGCCACCAAAGGCTGACTCGGGGTCAGTTTTGTAAGCGAGTTCATAGGCGCCCAGCAGGTCTTTTGCGATGGCTACACCACAGGGGTTGGCATGCTTGACAATAACGCAAGCAGCTTGCTCGAACTGCTTAATGCACTCGAGTGCCGCATCGGTGTCAGCAATGTTGTTGTAGGACAGTGCCTTGCCTTGCAGTTGTTTAGCGGTGGCGATGGAGGCTGCTGGAGGGTTTTTCTCAATATAAAAAGCGGAGTTTTGGTGAGGGTTCTCGCCATAACGCATATCCTGCGCTTTACTAAATTGAGTGTTAAAGGTGCGAGGAAAGTTTTCGTCGCCACCGGGTACCAAGCGGCCAAAATAGTTGGCAATCGCGCCATCATAGGCAGCGGTATGTTCGTAGGCTTTTATCGCCAGATCAAAACGTGTTGCCTGGCTAGTGGCGCCCTCATTGGCTTTCATCTCGGTGAGTATGCTTTGGTAATCGTCGGCATTCACTACGATGTTAACGTAGGCATTGTTCTTGGCGGCGGCGCGTACCATGGTGGGGCCACCAATATCAATATTCTCGATCGCATCTTCCAGTGAGCAGTCTGGCTTGGCAACGGTTTGCTCAAAGGGGTAGAGATTTACCACAACCATGTCGATGGCTTTAATACCATGCTCGTCCATCACCGCATCGTCCTGTCCGCGACGTCCAAGAATGCCGCCGTGTACTTTAGGGTGTAGCGTTTTTACTCGCCCGTCCATCATTTCCGGAAAACCGGTGTAGTCGGAGACTTCAGTTACTACTATGTCGCTTTCTTTCAGTAGTTTAAAGGTGCCACCCGTTGATAATATTTCTACACCAAATTCCTGTAGCTGTTTGGCAAAATCAACAATACCGGTTTTATCGGAAACACTGATTAGTGCGCGACGGATGGGACGTAAATCGTTGTTACTCATGGAATGTAAAACCTTTATGAACGGAAAAAGGGGTGAAATTAACACCCCTTTTAAACGGTTTTGTAGTTGCAAGCTTGCTTGAAAATTTGTTTGGGAATGTAGCAATGAGCAGTGTTGCTGCCAGAGCTGGAGGGTTGCGAACAAGCCTTGAAAAAGTCTGGCAGCTTAGACCAGCAAGCTGCCGTTTTGATTCTGTGGGGTCTACAGCAATCCGTATTGCTTGAGCTTCTTGCGCAATGTGCCGCGATTTAAGCCCAGCAGAATGGAGGCTTTGGTTTGGTTGTTGCGGGTATATTGCATAACCGCTTCCAGCAAGGGAGCTTCGACTTCTGATAAAACCAGCTGGTAGACATCGGTGGCGGGCTGGCCATCGAGGTGCGTAAAGTAGTTGCTTAGTGCGGTGGCTACGCTATCTCGAAGAGAGGGAGCTTCTGGCGACTCAGTCAGATGCTGTTTGGGATCTTCGTTAATTTGCACAGTTTCAGTCTTAGCTGGTTCGCTGATGAAGGTGTCGCGAGTTGTCATGCTGCATTTCCTTGTTGGTTCAGTAGATAGTGAAAATAATCAGTTAAACTGCTTAGTTGTTGTTCTGTCTCGTCAAGCTGATTAAAGCAAGCCCGGTAGTTACCGTTTTCATCATGTTGCTTTAAATACCAGCCAACATGTTTGCGTGCGATACGAGGGCCTAAAAAGCTGCCGTAAAAACTATGTAGCTCTGTAATATGGTCGAGTAAAATATTTTTTTGTTCTTCCAGGTCTGGTGTTCCAATACGGTATTGCGTATTAGCTTCCCCACACAAGAGCTGGTTTATTTCTCTAAAAATCCAGGGGCGCCCCTGAGCGGCTCTGCCAATCATTACGCCATCGGCGCCGGTATAGTTTAATACCTGCTGTGCTTTTAAGGGGGAGTTGATGTCACCATTAGCAATGACCGGTATTAATACCGCTCTTTTTACCGCTGCAATGGTGTCGTATTCCGCCTCTCCCTGATAAGCACAAGCGCGTGTTCGTCCATGCACTGCAATTGCCTGAATACCACTTTGTTCGGCAATTTGCGCAATTTTTACTGCATTGCGCTGTTGTTTGTCCCAGCCAGTTCGAATCTTTAAGGTGACTGGCACCTTCACCGCCGAGACTACTGCGTTAAGAATTTCAGCGACTAGTTTTTCATCACGTAGTAGAGCAGATCCCGCCGCTTTTTTACACACTTTTTTTGCTGGACAACCCATGTTTATATCAATAATTTGGGCTTGATGTTCGACATTAAACTGTGCTGCATCTGCCATCATTTGTGGATCCGCACCGCTGATTTGTACTGAGCGTGGTGTTTGCTCTCCGCTATGATCCATTCTTTGTTGTGATTTTCGTGTATGCCAGAGTTTAGGGTTGGCGCTGACCATTTCTGTAACGGTTAAGCCCGCGCCCATTTTTCTGCACAAGCGTCGAAACGGTTGGTCGGTGATGCCTGCCATCGGTGCCAGAATTACCTGGCTATCAAGCTTATAGGGTCCAATTTGCAGCAAAAGCCTGATTCACTCCTGATTCACCGTCGATTGACTCTTTTAAAGATTCTCTCTTGGGTGAAGTTTGATCATAGCGTACAAGAAGCGCGCTATGATACCTGCTCACTTGGTCTTGTTAAAGGGGGTAAGGCAAGAAAATTGGTGCTTTATTAGCTTGTTTTTTTGGCGTGTAGGTGCAGGGAATAACTGCTGGCTTGTGGGCCAGGGTCAAGTAGCTCCAAAGAGAGGTGGATAGGGCGCTGGCGAGGCATGCTGGTGCTGCCTTTAAGTTCGCCGCTGAGGTATTCATCGGCTTGAAAAATTCTGCCGGCGACGATATTGCCTTGCAGGTCGGTGAATACTAACTCCAGTAGAGGGAAGGATTGTTTGTAGTTGGCCCGGTTGGTAACAATCGCGTCGACGATTAAGGCGTTTTTTCGATCCGGATGTGTTCGTACCATCAGGTTGCTGGCTTTTATCAGCTTAATATCGCCGAGTTTGGGTAGTTCACAGCTGAGCTCGTTGCAAAGTAGTGCGTACCAAGGGCGATACTGTGGATTAACGGCAAGGGTATTAAAATTAAAATACAGGGTCTGAGCCAATAAAAGTACTAAGGCGGCGAGGATGGATAAACCCCAGAGCGAATTTTTCAGCAGTCGCGAGCTGGTATCCAAATGAAGTTCGACGGGAGCGGCTTCTATGCGGTGGATGAGTTCGTCTTTAAGTTCAGCACTTTCCTCGGTGTCTTCGCTGTTCTCACTTGTATTTTCATCGGTAAATTCAAAGCTCTCTGCCAATTCCTCGTCACCGTCAAGAGCGCTGAAGTTATCTTTTTTGTCTGTTGATTGACGGGTGTTTTTTTGGGCTTGCTGTGAGTTACTGCTGACTGGTGTGGTGGCGGCTTCACTGTCGAGATTGTCGAGCAGGTCTCGTGCCCATTGCTCATCGGAGGCTTTGCCTTCAGTAAGGCCGTCATCCATCTCCTGAAATGCAGAGCTTTCATCGTTCTGCCATTTATCCATCTCCAGAAAAGATTCACTCAGCTCTCTCTCATTTTCTTCCGTATCGTTTGTTTCTGCATCAGTGCTGTTGTCCGGGTTGTCGTAGCTGAAATCTAAAGCAGGGTCTTCATTTTGCCGGGGGGCGTTGCTTTGGTGTGATGCGGCCTGAAAAATATGCATGCACGAACCGCAGCGTACTGAACCGTTGGCGACTTGTAGTTGTTCTTGGGTGACCCGAAAGGAGGTGCCGCAATTTGGGCATTGGGTGGTGAACTGTTCCATGCTTTATTTTATGTTCCTTGTAGACTGCCTGACGATTTTGAGCTTAACAATAAGTTTAGCTTGTTTTGACCGGCTTGCTCCAGAAACAAAAAGTGAACTGCGTCAATGTTTGGAGGCAAGCAGGCGAATCCATTCTTCGTCTTGTGTGATGGGTTTGAAATCAAAGTGTGGACTATAGGCTTTGAGTAGTTGGTCGACCTGGGTGTCGAGTATGCCCGACATGCATAGAGAGCCCCCTTTTATTACCAGCTCAGTAATGATCTGCTGTAGTGATACCAGCGGTCCGGCCAGTATGTTGGCGACGACGAAGTCAGCGCTGAGATCGACTGGAACCTGCTCGGGTAACAGCACGGTGATTTTATCATTGCTGATGTTATTGCGGCTGGCATTATCGAGGGTGGCGGTCAGTGCCTGGGGGTCATTGTCAATCGCATACACATGCTCGGCACCTAACAGTAGTGCGGCTATCGCGAGAATGCCGGAGCCACAGCCATAATCAATCAGGCTTGCGCCTTTTAATGCCTGGCTATCGAGCCAGCGCAGACAAAGTGCTGTGGTTGGGTGGGTGCCGGTGCCAAAAGCCAAGCCGGGGTCGAGCATGATATTAACGGCATCAGGTTCAGGTGGTGGTGTCCAACTGGGGCAGATCCACAGACGTTCACCAAACTGCATGGGGTGGTAATTCACCATCCATTCGCGTTCCCAGTCTTTGTCTTCAAGAATTTCACAGCGATAGCTGGGTAGTGGTGCTTTAAATTCATTGGTAATTACTTGTAAAATTTGATCAGTATCGCTGTCTGCATCAAATAAGCCGCTCAGTCGGGTGTGTTGCCACAGAGGTGTTTCGCCAGGCGGCGGCTCGTAGAGAGGCTGATCGGCCAGGTCTTCCATGGTGACGGCTACGGCGCCGGCGCTCAGCAGTGCGTCTTCTAGCTGGGCGCAGTGCTCGGGATTGGATTCCAGTCGAATTTGTAACCAGGGCATAAGCGTTGTAGTTTATAGGACAAGAGCTTTATAGGGAGGGAGCTGCTGAGGCAGGGCTTGCCTGCCTCAGGGCTGGGTTTACATATCCAGCTTGCTTTCAAGGTAGTGGATATTAGTGCCACCTTTACGGAATTCACTGTCACGAACCAAGTCCCTTTGTAGTGGGATATTGGTGCTGATGCCTTCAATAACCAGCTCATCAAGTGCGTTACGCATGCGTGTTAGCGCTGCTTCACGATCCTTGCCATAGGTAATGATTTTTGCAATCAGTGAGTCGTAGTAGGGTGGTACTTTGTAGCCACTATACAGATGCGAATCGACCCTGACACCAAAACCGCCCGGTGGATGAAAATGAGTGACTGTGCCGGGGCAGGGCATAAAGGTCTTTGAATCTTCGGCATTAATACGACACTCAAAGGAATGACCGCGGAAAATAACATCTTCCTGTTTAAAAGACAGTGGAAGATTGGCAGCAACGCGTAGTTGTTCTTTAACAATGTCAACGCCACTGATCATCTCGGTAACGGGATGCTCAACCTGGACACGGGTGTTCATTTCGATAAAGAAAAACTCATCGTCTTCATACAGGAACTCAAAAGTACCGGCGCCGCTGTAACCAATTTGTTTGCAGGCATCGGTGCAGGACTTGGCAACGCGGTCACGAACTTCCTGAGGAATCTGCGGTGCAGGTGCCTCTTCAAGCACTTTTTGGTGTCGACGTTGCAGTGAGCAATCCCGGTCGCCGAGATGAATGGCGTTACCGAGATTGTCAGCGAGTACCTGAATTTCTACGTGGCGAGGGTTTTGAAGAAATTTTTCCAGATAAACGGTGTCATCGCCAAAAGCTGCTTTTGATTCGGCTTGTGTGACATAGATGGAATTAATCAGAGCATCCTCGCTATGGACAACACGCATGCCACGTCCACCGCCGCCTGCCGAAGCTTTGATAATAACCGGATAGCCAATTCTCTTGGCAATGATCAGAGTGCGATCATTGTCTTCGGTCAAAGGGCCGTCGGAGCCCGGTACCGTAGGAACCCCGGCCTTTTTCATTGCCTGAATGGCGGCAACTTTGTCACCCATAATGCGAATGACTTTGGCGGAGGGGCCAATAAAAGTAAAACCACTTTTTTCGACTTGCTCGGCAAAATCAGCATTTTCAGCTAAAAAACCATAACCGGGGTGTATCGCCGTAGCATCAGTGACCTCACAGGCGCTGATCAGCGCTGGAACATTCAGGTAGCTGTCTACTGATGGATTGGGGCCAATACAAACGGATTCGTCGGCCAGACGGACATGCATTAAATCACGGTCTGCTGTGGAGTGAACAGCAACTGTTTTGATATCCAGCTCTTTGCAGGCGCGCAATATTCGTAGTGCAATTTCACCACGATTGGCAATGACAACTTTTTCCAGCATGTGCATCGCTTCCTCTATTTGTTGCTCGCTTAGTCTCGGTGACCAAGGGGCGTTTAATTAAATAATCGTTACCAGGGGCTGATCGAATTCCAATGGCTGGCCATCTTCAACTAAAATTTGGCCAATGGTTCCGGATTTGTCAGCTTCTATTTGGTTCATCATCTTCATCGCTTCAACGATACAGATAACATCGCCAGCTTTAACTTGCTGACCTTCTTCTATAAAGGAGGCGGAGCCTGGGGAAGGCGAGCGGTAAAAGGTGCCGACCATGGGTGATTTAACTATGTGCCCTGTCAGTGTTGGGGCTGCGCTTTTTGCGGCTTCAGCAGTGCTTGCTGCTGGTGCGGGCGCAGGGGCGGCGGCAGGTGCAGGCGCTGCATATTGAGGTGCTGCGGCAAAAACCGGACTGCCGTTGCGAGTGATGCGAACAGACTCCTCGCCTTCTTTAATTTCTAGTTCATCGATATTGGATTCTTCCAATAGTTCGATCAGTTTTTTGACTTTACGAATATCCATAATGGTTTCCGTGGTCGTTATTGTGAATGATCAGCAAGCTGGTTTAGTGCCGCTTGCAGTGCCAAGTGATAACTTTGTGATCCGAAACCGCAGATAACGCCCTGCGCAATGTCGGAGAAATAAGAGTGCTGCCTAAAGGTCTCGCGACTATGTGTGTTTGATAAATGTATCTCGATAAACGGAATTTCCACTGCAGCCAGGGCATCGCGTAATGCGACGCTGGTATGTGTAAATGCCGCCGGGTTAAACAGGATGAAGTTGACCCCTTCCTGTTTGGCGTCATGGATGCGCTCAATCAGCTCATATTCGGCATTACTTTGCAGTGTTTGCAAATGGTGTCCAGCTGCCTGGGTGGTTTCAGTGAGCTCCTGGTTGATGTCTGCCAGGGTGGTGTGACCATAGATATCAGGTTCTCGGCTGCCGAGTAAATTCAGGTTTGGACCGTGTAAAACGAGAATGGTAGCCATGGTTATAGTCAGTCTTAATTTACAGGATTGTTTTTGTAATACCCTGAAATGCTAGATCAGCCGATAGCGGGCACTAACAAGTAGGTGTTTATATCCATCTAGCGTCTAATTTAACCTCCTAATTGTAGAAGATCAATACTATTTCGTGAATTTTATAGATATTTGTTTTTGAATTTGGATTGACGTCAAGCCTCATAATGCCCGCTGTTCGCTCAAAACTAAAATCAGCGGGTAGTCAGATTGGATCAATATTACAGTTATATGCAGAGATCTTGAGCGTTCAAATAGTTATTAGCCCCAAGTATGTTCTTTTTGAGTCTGTTTTGCGAGTAAGCACTAACACGCATGATGGTGATTGTTAGATTTGGTGATATAAGCGATTTTAAATGCAAATAGAGATAGTATCGGCCAGTAATGACAGCAAGACTTAATGCTTTAGTTTTTTTGCGGCAATCCTTACAGGGTCTCCAGGGCCTCTAAAATGATGTCTTTAGTCAGTATTTGCGGAAGAATGATAGCATCCTGTGGTTTGCTCTGAGAATAGAGTAAATAGAGAGGAATACCTGACCTGCCATATCGATCCAGTAGTGCGGTAATGGCGGGGTCATGCTTGGTCCAGTCCGCCTTCAGGTAGTGGATGTTGTGCTCCTGAAAGGCCTGCTTGATGACAGCGGTGCTGAGGGTGGTGCGCTCGTTAAGCAGGCAGGTAATACACCAGTCAGCGGTAACGTTGATAAAAACCGCCTGGTCGGCATCTAGTAGTTGTTGCAAGCTTGCAGCCGAGTAACTTTGCCAGTCGGCATCTTCGGGGGCGTTTAGTGCTTCGGTTTTAGGTTGCAGAAAAGGCGATGCTAGCAGCATAAGCGCTGCCAGTGTCGCTGCCAGACTGGTGATGTTCTTGATCACTTGCCAGCGATGTTTGTTGACGTTCTCGTGCCAGAGGTAAATAGCCAGGGCGATAAGCAGGCAGCCTAGCAAAACCAGAGCCATGCCAGCACTGCCGGTTTGATTGCCAATTACCCATAATAGCCAGATGCAGGTGGCGTAAAGAGGGAAAGCCATAAAGCGTTTAAAACTATCCATCCAGGCGCCGGGTTTGGGCATAAAGCGTGTCAGCGAGGGGATTTCCGAGAGAATCAAAAAGGGCAAAGCCATACCAAAGCCTAGTGCAGCGAAAACGCTAAGTGCGATTACCGGGGGTTGTGTCATCGCATAACCCAGCGCCGTGCCCATAAATGGTGCGGTGCAGGGGCTGGCAACAACAGTGGCGAGTACGCCAGTGAAAAATGTGCCGGTGTAGCCGCTCTGGCTCGCCATGGCGCCACCGAGGCCCATAAAGCGGCTGCCCAGCTCCAGCATGCCGGATAGGGCTAGCCCCATAACAAAGAACAGATAGGTGAGCGCAGCAACGAACCAGGGTGATTGCAGGTGAAAACCCCAGCCGATGGCCTCTCCCGAGGCCTTTAAGAGCAATAGCAAGGCAGCGACGGCCACAAAGCTAAGTACAACGCCGGCGGTGTAGACTAAGCCGTGTGCGCGGGTGTGCGCCTGGGCCGGGTCTTTGCCGGTAAAGCTGAGCACCTTAAGGGTGAGTACCGGGAATACGCAGGGCATCAGGTTTAAAATCGCACCACCCATGGCGGCCAACAATAGGATGTACAGTAGACTTGTTTCGTCTTGTTTGCTGTTGTTTTTATTGCCGGTGAGTTCGCTATTTTGCCTGGGTAGTTTGTCGGTATCGGCAATCTCAGTGGCAATAAGCTGCATGCGATCAATATTAAAGCGTTGTTTGTAGGGTGGGTAACACAGGCCTGCATCGGCGCAGCCCTGGGAGCTGACCTCAAGTTGTAACTGGCTGCTATTAGACTTGTACTCTGAGGGCAAGGGAATGCTGACCAGTACCTGGTGATAAAAAACTTCCACTTCGCCAAAGTAGTCGTCAAACTTCTTTTTCCCCCGGGGTAGTAGCGGGGTGATGGGTAGTGCCTGGCCCTTGTCGAGCAGCTTAAATTTAAACTGATGGCCATAGAGGTAATAGGCGTCGGCAATCTGCCAGATCAAATGTACTTGGTCCTGCTCGAGTTCGACATTAAGCTGGTAGGCTTGTTCGACGGGGAGAAACTCATCCTCCTGTGCTGTCTCTGACAGGGTGTCAGCGGGAAAGTTTGAAGCATAAGAGGGCTGGGCAAATAGGCCGCTGGCATGTAGTGTTTGAGAATTCATGCCAATTGATAATATGCTTAGTGCTAGCAAGAGAGTTATTTTCAACAAGATAATAGCCGCTTATTTTTGTATAAAGTGTTCAGATAGGACAATTATGAGCGCAACAATTCCCGAAATGCAAAAATATAATCAATAAATGAGAACCGTAGGTCCTGAGCCTTTCCTCGGGCTGAGGTTTATGCAATCGAGTAAGTTATGAAAATGGGTCGTCTCGTCTCTAAAATTATCTCTATTATAGTGCCTGTGTTGGCATGGATGTTTGTAGTGAGTGCAAGTCTGGTGTTGTCTGCTTGTGGTGGTCAAGCGCTTAAACCCGCGGTGTCGCCAGCTCTGACTGAACCTCGTGATGAGCAGCAGTCCCGGCAAGCGGTGTTGGTTGCACAGCTCCTCTATGAGGCAAACGAGGCCCTGCTTAGAAATCGATTAACAAAACCTGCTTATGATAATGCCTATGATCGTTATCAGAAGGTGCTGCACATTGATCCTGCCAATGACTCGGCGAAAACAGGCATCAAACGTATTGGTCGTCGTTATCTTAGTCTAGCCAAGGAGGCTGATCGACGAGGGGATCGGGCAAAGGCGCGTCATTATGTGGGGATTGCAGCGACTGTTGATCCTGATTATCCGGCCATTGCGCATATGCGGGCTTATTTGAGTGTTGATGAAGAAAAGAAAACCTCCGCCGCCAATGTGTATTATCTCAGCCGTAGCGATCTGGCAGCTCGCAATGCGGCCATAAAAAGCCAGCTTGGCGATATTGCCCGGCGGGCACAAGGCATTGATTCCCGCTTGTTGATTGTTGGCAGCAATGATGCGGAAAGCCGTTGGATTTATCAGCAGATGCGCTCGGCAACAAGTAACTATCGTCTGCGAGGCAATATCGAGCGCGGCGCCCGACCAAAGGTTGTGCTGCTGGATGCTCCGCTGCAGGCAGGCCCCTGAGTCTTGGTCAATTCGGTGCTTAGGTTTAGCCGAATAAGGGTGTTATAGTTGCCGCCGTTTCGCGGTGTTGTTAGTTAGTGCCTAACCAGAAACCGGAAGTTTTCGAAAATTAAGTCTGCTCCTGGCCAACGCAAATCTAGCTCCTAGGCCTTTT
>JAUXDF010000421.1 GCA_030618505.1 Spongiibacteraceae bacterium
AGCGCTTAAAATCGCTGATGGCGTTGAGTTGCAGAGCTTTTACCATGTCTGCCACAAACCTCTCGGAATGCAGATAGACTACCTTTGCTCCCGGATCTCTCTGCTTTAGCGCATTGCCAACAGCGTGCATCAGGTGTGTTTTACCCAAACCTACACCACCGTATAAAAATAGCGGGTTATAGGAGTCTCCCGGGTTCTCCGCCACCTGCCGGGAAGCCGCCAGCGCAAGTTGGTTTGACTTGCCCTCGACAAAATTATCAAAAGTATAGTTTTCAACCAAGTGGTGCTGGTGCCGTAGCGAGCCTTCTACTTCTACCCGTCGCGGGCTTGTATCCTGTGATTTGCTCCAAGAATTGCGTACCCCGATATTACTCGGGTTTCTGCCGGTAACTACAGCGGGGGCAGATGGAGCCTGCCTGGCCACCACAGGGGTTTCTATTTTATCCGCCTGCACGGCCCTGGCCGGAGTTGGCACCACGGCAGCGGCGGTTGCACCAATTTCGAGTACAACACTGGTGGCTCCCTCTGGCTTCAGTTCCCTCACAAGTTCGCTTATTCTCTTGGCGAACTTATCAGACACAAATTCCTTAATAAACCGGTTGGGCGCATAAAGCTTGAGCTGTTGCCCATCTACACTGGCCTGTAACGGCCGTATCCAGGTATTGAATTGCTGCGACGGAAGCTCTTCCTGCAGACGATTTACACACTGCTGCCACACTATTTCAGGCAAACTTATCCCCTTAAAGCTGATTTGCGGTGTCAGCCTTTCACTTTTTTCTTAGTAAATGTGTAGTAAAAGTATTATCGACCCCCCGGTAATTGCGCCCTTTGACAAAACTTTTTATATTCTGGCGTAAAACCGTCAATCAATGCATGCATGATACTCCCGAATATCAGAGTTATCCACATAAATATTAAAAAAGAATTAATTTATATAGTCGTTATATTTCAATAGGTTGGGTGGTTTTTGTGCGTTTTTCGTACAGCACAAACCTAATTCATTATGAACAAAAAGATCTGTGTATAAACTGTTTATAAGTTATTGAAAAAATGTGTGTGGATTAAGGAAAGCCACTGTTTTCGGCGCACCGGGGTTTCCACCCCAGGGCGCCCTGAAGGACTTAAACTCCCCGGGTTGATTTTGAGTCAGCGGCTTTCTCTAATAGACGCAAAAATACCATCAATAAGATTGAATTAGCCCATACATTTCAATAGAATACAGCACCTTTTTTCCGGACGAGAAGCTTTTACCGTCCGACTTACTACTTTATTGGATTAGTATCATGAAAAGAACATTTCAACCCAGTGTCCTCAAACGTAAACGTACCCACGGCTTTCGCTCGCGTATGGCCACCAAAGCAGGCCGCCACGTCCTGAACCGTCGTCGCGCAAAAGGCCGTAAGCGTCTAGCTGCTTAAAGTGGGATTAGTGCTGGGTGAGTCATCGCCAGTTCGACGCCTCTTTCGGAAAAGCCAAACGCCTTCTCAATGCCCAGGATTACAGCCGGGTATTTGATAAGCCGGACGCCAAAGCTTTTCACAAAAGCTTGCTTCTATTAGCGAGGAAAAATCAGGGCCCTGGACACCGTCTGGGCCTGGTTATCGCAAAAAAAAATATCCGCCTGGCTGTACAGAGGAATAGAATTAAGCGAGTAGCCCGGGAGTATGCCCGTAATGTACCGGACGGGGTTCCTATGGATGTAGTGGTTCTGGCGCGACGCGGTTTGGACCAACTGGACGATGCTGAGCTCGCTTCATTGTTTCAAACGCAGTGGCTCAAATTGGCCCAGAAATTATCCAGATTAGACTCAAGCACTAACCAGGGTTCCTAAATGCGCCGAATTTTGATTTTTCTCATCTCCTGCTATAAGGCTGTGCTGAGCCCTTTCATGGGCAATAATTGCCGCTTCTACCCCAGTTGTTCCAGTTACGCCATAGAAGCCATAGAAAGCCACGGCGCTATTAAAGGCAGTTATCTCGCCTTAAAACGGCTATCAAAGTGCCACCCCTGGCATGAAGGCGGAATAGATCCCGTGCCTTCATGCACCCACTCTCACAACTAACTGATTAACTAATTATGGATTTGCAACGCTCATTGCTCATCGGTGCTATTGCTGTTCTCTCCTTCATGCTACTCACCGAATGGGTATCGTTTAAGGAAGATCACACCGTCGCTTCACAGACAGCTTCCCGCATAACTGCAAACTTTGAAGATAGCCCCGCTGAATTACCAGATACCAACGAGCAAACCCGGTTTGCGTCTGAAGATGATATTCCCGTGGCGGCCCCAATTTCGACACAAAATGCGACCGAGACCCCCGTGCTGGCACAGCAAACTCCAAAAGGTCGCATGATCCAGGTTCGCACCGGCACCTTGCAGCTCGCCATCGACCTTCGCGGTGGCGATATAGTAGAAGTCGCATTATCCAAACATCTGGAAAAGCTCGACAACCCGGACCAGCCCTTTATCCTGCTGGAACAAAATGAACAACGAACCTATATTGCACAGAGCGGCCTGATTGGCCCCGATGGTATCGACAAAGAAAAAAGAGCAGAGTTTTCCAGCGCTTCCACAAACTACACGCTAAGCGGAGGTGAGGAATCTCTGCAGGTAGACCTGAACTGGAGCAATGACGCCGGTTTAAACATCATCAAACGCTTTACCTTTACCCGTGACAGCTATGTTATCGATGTCGATTACCTGATAAATAACAGCAGCAGTCAACGCTTTCAGGCCAATCTCTTTGGGCAAATTAAGCGTGACAACAGCGCAGACCCAGCCGCCAGTTCCTCCGGTATGGGAATGGTTCCTTTTCTGGGAGCCGCTGTAACACAGCCCGACGATCGGTTCACCAAGTTCAGTTTTGACGATATGGAAGAGGAGCCTTTCAAGGCCCAGTTGCCTGGTGGTTGGGTTGCCATGATCCAGCACTACTTCCTCAGTGCATGGATTCCCAACCCGGATCAAACCCACAACTACAGCACCAGAGTGACGGGTGGAGGCTTTAATATAGCCGGTTTTACCAGCCCGGCATTAACGGTTGATCCAGGAAAGCAAGGCACTATGGGCGCTCGTTTCTATGCTGGCCCTAAAGACCAATATGACCTGCGCGATATATCCCCCTATCTGGAGCTGAGCGTGGATTATGGCTGGCTGTG
>JAUXDF010000186.1 GCA_030618505.1 Spongiibacteraceae bacterium
GGGTTGGGGAGAGGGAAAAGTATGGCCGCAGGCCTTAAATTAACGGCTTCGCCGCACCCCTCATCCTAACCTTCTCCTTTATGCCCGCTTTTTGGGTGCCAAGGAGAAGGGACTAAAAGTCGTGATCCGGCTTAACTAAGTGCCATTCCACACTGAGCCGAAAAAAGCATTCGGGATTACGGAGTGCTGATAGCGAGCAATTCTGGCCTGATATGCTTTAATCGCATAATCATTGCCAATGTGAAATCAACTTGCTTTGAGCCTATTGCTCGTTGCTCTGCATCATCGAGATCTATAGAGCGTGCGACGTTGTAAATTAGCCAATTAACCCAATCTCCGAGAATGCAATGAAATGAAGCTTGAATTAAATCGCTATCAATCACACCACCGGCCCTTTGATAGGCTAATAATATCTTTTCATACAAACGATGATTAAAACGTGTTGCAATCCCGCTCCAGTCCAAAGCCTCCAGTACTATTTCATAGGTGGGATTCAGCCTTCGAGCAGATTCCCAGTCTATGAGCAGAGGATTGCCCATTTTGTCCCAAAGCACATTTTTTTGGTCCAGGTCGCCATGACTAATCACGAGTTTTCTTCCAAGCACCTGAATCGCGGTTTTGTGTGATTCAGCTATTTCGATGAAGGAGTGCATTTGTTCATTAAGGATTTTTGCACTCCGAATACCAGCTTCGACTGCGCGGCGTACCATCTCAACAATTTTTTCATCGTCATGAATATCATAGTTTGGTTCTTTCAAACCAGGAATATCAATATTTGCTCGATGCATAGTTGCTAATATATCGGCGATTTTTAATGCGTGTTTTTCAGAAATCTTAGCCGTATCCAAGGCAACGGCATCGCTCCATGGGTAAACCAAATAAGCGGTATTTTCAATAATTTGCAGATAACCCGCCTGATTTTTAAAGGCAAAAATAGTAGCTATACCGCATTCAGAAAATGTTTCTGCAATGGCTTCCGTGACATTGTAATGGTCGGTAGTTTCTAAATTAGCTAAATCGGTATCTGCGGATAATTGCTTAACAGCGTAAGCGCCACGATCTGTTTCCAGCCGCCACATTGTATGATGAAAACCACCATAAACCCTGGAGGGTAATAGGCTCACAGTACCGAGACCAAGCTGGGCACACAAATATAGTATGTGGTCTGGGTTCATCAACAATACAACCTATTTAGTATTTAAGTAAAGAAATATCGCGGAGCTTGCGCCGAGTAACAATCCTAAAAAATCCGGTTAGCCAAAGGCAAATAAAACCGGAATTAAGCTCGCTTGCTTGCGGCCGAGCAGTTGATGTGATGGAAGTTTTTAACCAGCCAAAAAGTCATTTATAATCCAGCTTGTCCAAAGCAGGCCTGAAACTCGCGTCACCGAAATCCGCTAGAGCTGTATTTTTTCTGGCCCTATCAAGCATTTTCCAGAGTCAAGATTCGGTAAACTAAGGCCAGAACCTCTTTGTCTAATTTCAGGATGGGCGCTAGATAGGATGACACGAATTCTACACCCCGATAACGGACTACCAGATCAATAAAAATGATTAGATCGTAATACCCTTGGCAGACAGATTATCTACGGTGAGTTTGATACCCTCTTCCAGTGTCACTTTAGGCTTCCAACCAAAGTCATCATAGGCTTTTGCAATGCTGTAATAATGGTGGGTAACCATATACTTAATTGAAAAACGGGTCATGCCGCCCTCTTTAAAGCTACCACCCTTTAAGGTATCCCAGCCTTCAACAAGGGAGGCGACGGAATAGGCCAACCAGTATGGCACTTTGCCTGTGATAGCAGGCTGCCCCATTTTCATAATAAACTTTTCTACAAAATCAAAAAAAGCAATCGGCTCACCATTGGTAATAAAATAGGCCTGGCCTTCCAGCGGCGTATGCAAACCCAAATGACCTTCCGCAGCAACAACGGCATCAATCAAGTTAGATATATAAGTAAAATCCGATAATTTATCCCGGTTACCAACGGCACGCTTTAGTTGTCCGGCCCTGGCTTTTTCAAGAATGGCGGGAACAAAACGATTATCCTCAGGACCAAAGACCACATGGGGACGAATTGCACAGCATGCTGTATCGGCAGTACCACTGAATGCCAACACATCTTTCTCTGCCTGAATTTTTGAATCTGCGTAAGCCGCTTGAGAAACACTGGAATACGGTAAAGTTTCATCCCCGTTAGCAATATCTTCACCCTCATAAACTACAGATGCAGAGCTGATATAAACCAGCTTGGGGATTTTATGCGTGCGACAAGCTTCAATAATATTTAATGTCCCGCGATGATTGACCGCCCAAACAACATCCTGAAGACTGGCTTTGGTGTGAACAATAGAGGCGTTATGAATAACGGTATCCATGCCAGCACAGACATCAATCACTTTTTGTTTGTCACGAATATCGATATCAATAAACGTGACATCATCTCGAAAAGGCTTACCACCGAAATCCAACACGGTGACATCAAAACCTGCGTCACAAAAACCATCAACCAGGTTATGACCAATAAAACCGCAACCGCCTGTCACTAATATACGTTTTTTATTCACTATTTCGAGTCCTTCATACGCGCATCAGTATCAAAATACTGGTCATAAAATGGGAATATTGATGAGAAATTTTTATTAAGCTGAGTACCATGATGAATATCATGACGCTCTGCCCAATAATTGGACAAGGTAAAAATACGGTGATTAAAGCGAACATTCGCATGAGTCAAAATATTTATCGATGATAATAAAAAGAAAGCAATCAAAAAGGAGGTTGCTGAGATAGGGCCTAACATGAAGTTTGAAAGTAAAAACAAACCAATACCAATAAAACCTTCGATGGGGTGAAGATAGACACTCTCAAACGCCGTTGGGTATCGAATATAATGATGGACGCCGTGTACATATTTCATCAGTTTTGGATAATGCATGATACGGTGGGCAAAATAATACATGAAGTCATAGACCATCAATACTGCCAGCACTTCGCCAAAAATAGTCAACATGGAAACCTGGATGCTTTCGTCATATACCATGGCACCGCCACCAAAATAGAGGACGGAAAGTACAAAAGTGGCAGAAATAATTGAATTACCGATAACATTGATAATCTTGGATTTTAAGGTAATTCTGTTTGGCTTCGGCGTCCGCAACCGTGCTTCGGGCATCTTGACTAACGCTAGCCATTGCATCAAGGCCATTAATAAGCCCGTAAACACAAGAACAAGAGCGAAACCTGTTAACATATATGTACTCATTTTTATCACCTATTACATTTTTAGCTTAGAATAAAGGGTTACGATTTACTCAGTTTTGAAAGAACTGACAACTTAATAATTCGCAACAAACTTAAGGTTTTTTGCCCTATGCCTCGACCAAATAATAAACGCATTGAATTTTTACTGATCTCATAATCTCTTGATCCAACCGGAAATAATTCTGGCGGAATCTCCAATGCAAAGCGATCAGCCAAAACAGCTTTTGCATAGGTATATGCACGCAAACCATCACGACCATTCATTGTCCCGAAACCGGAATATTTAATTCCGCCAAAGGGCAAGTCCTGACTGACATAACACAGACCAAAATCATTGATACACACTCCTCCAGCCTGAATTTGGCTGGCAATACGATCGCCACGCTTTCTGTCATGGGTAATAACCGATGCCTGCAAGCCCAGCTCACTATCATTTGCCAGCGCTACTGCTTCAGCATCGTCCTTGACTTTAAAAATCAACATTACCGGACCAAAAACTTCTGTTTTAACAATGTCCATATCATCGCTCAAATTAGCCAGAACAGTCGGGGGATAGAAATTTCCGGGGATTGTTGCATCGCGCTTGCCACCCACCAATACTTGTGCGCCTTTGGCAATCGCATCGTTAACCAGCTTCTCGACGATCTCTACCTGTATCGGTGAGGTTAAAGATCCGACATCAACATTGCCGCCGCGCTGGGGTACACCCTGGCGTAACCCGCCAGCAATTTCGACCAGGCGACTAACAAACGTATCGTAAATTCCTTCCATCACAATGATACGTTCCGAGGCGACACAGTTTTGCCCAAGATTAATAAACGTGCCGCCCAACGCGGAGTGCACCGCCTTTTCCAAATGCGCATCATCACAAATAATCATCGGATCCTTACCACCCAACTCCATCACAACTGGCGTTAAATGTTCTGCCGCCGCTTGCATAATACGGCGACCATTTCCTACAGAGCCGATAAAAAGGATTTTGTCGACATAGGCACTAATAAGCGCTGCGCCCGTATCGCCATAACCGTTAATAATCTGCACGGTATCTTTAGAGAAGCCCTCTTTTTCCAGCGCCTGATCAGTAATTATCTGGAATTTCTCACTGGAAAAAGCCACCTGTTCAGATGCCTTAATCAGCACAGCATTGCCCGCCATTAACGGTGCTGTTAAGGAGCTGATAATATTTTGCAGGGGGTAATTCCAGGGTATTATGCAAGCCACTACGCCCAGGGGCCGGTATTCAATACGGGCTTTTTTATGCATTAAAATACCTGAGCCTACTTTCTCGGTTTTTAAATGCTTTTCTGCATTTTTGTTTAGCCATTTTATTTTGTTACAAATAGGCATCACCTCACCGAGCAAGGCGTTCTCATAGGTTTTACCGGCATCTTTAACAATCAGGCCACACAATTCATCGGCATTTTTTAGCACATAATCAAGGATATGATTCAACACTGCGCGGCGCTGCTTAAAGGTGCTCTTCTCCCACGCCTTTTGTGCCTCACGTGCACGCTTGACGGCGCCTTTAACCTGCTCGGGAGTTAAGGCTGTTACATCACCTAAATGTTCGCCACTAGCAGCTGCAATACATTTAATACTGCCATTGCTGTCAGTATTATTGGAGGGTGCCACATTCTTTAATTGACTGTTCATTCATCTATGCCTTTCATAGGGGCTTTTCTTTAATACAAATAGTTCACTAATGAGATTCATCTCGCAAGATAAAATCGACCGCTCTGTGCGCAATCATCATGCTTGGCGCGTTTATCGCACTAACCGGCACCTCAGGAATAACCGAAGCATCTGCTATGCGCAAACCAGCAATTCCTTTTAAACGCAACTCAGTGTCTACAGGCGCATCCTCTCCCTCCCCCATTTTGCATGTGCCGCAAAAGTGGAAGGTGGTCATGGTGGCCTTTTTAATGAATTTTTTCAAAACCTCAGGGTTACTCGACTTCCCTCCGACTGAAACAGGTGTGCTACCCCAGGCCTTTAATTCGGCCTGTGCTGCCATGTTCTGAGCGACCTTAATACCCTTAATAATCGTTTGCATATCATTTTCAGATTGATAATAAGCACAATCAATCATTGCCTGATCACGTGCATTATTCGATTGTAAACGTACATGGCCACGAGACTCTGGCTTGCCCAGTATCACCACGATGCCATACATTCTGTCGATGGTTTTATTCAGCGAGGGAAGAAGAAATGCCAGATCAATAAATGCTCTCAATACTTTTCTAAGCGCTTTAATCGGATAGAGTTTTTTCGGTAAGGCCAGCACAGGCACCATACGATACATGGATTGTTTCAAGGTGATAGGGGCTGCGAAAAAAGCAAAGCAGGTATCAGGCTGATCTGCCTTGGGTAATGGCATGTCGGCATTAACACGATCAAAGGCATAGAGTTGCGGGTAACCAAAATCCAGTTTTTGTTTGCCCTTATAAAACAGACACACATTCGGGTGATCGTGCAGGTTATCACCAATATGCGCCTGCTCCAGCACCAGCGGAATGGAGAATTTATTCAGTTCATTAGCGGGGCCAATACCGGAGAGTAAAAGGAGCTTGGGTGTTTCTAAAGCACCGGCGCAAAGTACGACTTCTTTATTAGCTCCGATGCGCTGCTTTCTTCCGTTTTGTTCCAGCTCAACGGCCACCGCTCGCTGATTTTCAAAAATCACTCGATGCGTCAGACAATGATTGACGACCGTCAAATTCTCCAGAGTTTGATTATGGATATAGGCCATGTACGAACTTGATCGCCTGTCTCCCTGATAGTTCATAGCGTTATGGCCGATACAGCCCTTCAGGTCACCATCAATAAGTCCATCTTTGTGTGTAAAGCCGATTTTCACACTGGCATCAATCGCCGCTTGGGTAAACGTGGTTGCTTCGCGTGACTGAGGTTTTAGTTTTTCTTCGATAGATTCAAAGGCAGGTACGATATCCTGCCACTGCCAGCCGCTTGGCCAGGCTTCAAAGTCTGCCTTATCACCACGGGTATAAACCATACCATTGACTGAGCCACTGCCGCCCATGGTAGTGCCTGTACCTTGATAAACAACACGCCCGTCCATCGCGCTCTGCTTTTCAGAGAAACGATCTAGCATAACATTATCGTTTGCAAAGCAATATTTGAAACCATCGGCGCTCATGGTATCGGGATTTTCTTCGGCCGCTGGCCCTGCCTCTATTAATAACACGGTGGCGGACGTTTCCTCTGCCAGCCGCCCGGCAATAACACATCCACTTGAACCGGCACCAACCACAATATAATCATAAGACTGCAACATTTACATCGACCTGCTTATTGGTGATAAAACAACCGCTGTAACTGACTGGTATTGTTCAGGGACGGGCATATTTAAGGGGGGTAACAACCAGCG
>JAUXDF010000159.1 GCA_030618505.1 Spongiibacteraceae bacterium
TTGGCTCTTTTAATATTGATCCTCGCTCGGCGGTTTGGAATACCGAAATTGGTATTATTGCCGAAGCGCCAGGCCTTGCCGGAGCTTTGAGTGAGGGTTTTAAAGGAAAATTGAAAGAGTTTGCTTTTGAGCTAGCGTTTCACCCCAGTAGCCGTGCTTATGTGCGCCCGCCATTACGGGTAAAGCAGCGATATCGCCGTGGCCGACTGGAATGGCTAGAGTATGAAGCGGGGAAGATAACCCGTTTTGATAAGGAGCCCTATACGGCTGGCTGGCAGCGCTTGCTGGTGAGCCTGATTGCCTTGCTTCCGATAGAAAACCAGTTATAGTGCGGCGTTCTGTGCGGCTTGTTTAGTTAGTGCCCATCCAGAAATTAGACAAAGAGATCCTGGCCAACGCAAATCTTGCGACTTAAAGGCCTTGAAAAGGCCTAGGAGCTAGATTTGTGTTGGCCAGGAGCGGACTTGATTTTCGAAAACTTCCGGTTTCTGGTTAGGCACTAGTTAGTTGCCGGTTTAGCCGCTCGCTGAAAAAATAGAGGTTTGTCAGCATTGTTCTCACAATTTTCACTTCATGACCGTTTGTTAAAGGCGCTGGATGAGCTGGCATTTAAGCAGCCCACGGATGTTCAGCTGCAATCACTGCCGCTTGCTCTGGAGGGAAAGGATCTATTTGTTAGCGCAGAAACCGGCAGCGGAAAAACTGCCGCCTATCTTTTACCTATTCTGCATAGGCTGATATCAACACCCGCAACAGATACGGGAACCAGGGCCTTGATTTTAGTCCCTACCCGCGAGCTGGCCCGCCAGGTGTATAAGCACTTTAAGCAACTGGCCAGTTTTTCATCCATCAAGGCCGGGGTGATTATTGGTGGTGATGAGTTTAAATATCAAAAATCTCTGCTTCGTAAAAACCCGGAAGTGATCATTGCTACCCCCGGACGCCTGGTAGAGCACATGGACAAGAGCGTGGGTGTTCCAGACTTTACTGATCTTGAATTGCTGGTGCTTGATGAAGCCGATCGTATGCTGGATATGGGCTTTAGTGAGGATGTGCTTAAAATTGCTGATAGTTGCAACCCGAAACGACAAAGCCTGCTTTTTTCTGCGACCTTAAATCAGCGGGGTTTGTCGGCAATACGCGACAGAATGCTTAATAAGCCAGAAACGGTTGTCGTCAACGATCATCGAGAGAAGCATGACAGCATTGAGCAGCAGATAATACTGGCTGATGATCTGTCTCATAAGGAAAAGCTGCTAGCCTGGCTGTTAATTAATCAAAGTTATGATAAGGCGATAGTGTTCTGTAATACCAGAATCCAGAGTAATAAGCTTGGTGGTTATATTCGTTATCGCAAGCAGCGTGCCGGTGTGCTGCATGGCGAGATGGCGCAGCCTGAGCGAAATCATGTGATGGAGTTATTTCGAAAGGGCGGTATCAATATTTTGATTACCACCGATCTGGCGGCGCGTGGTTTGGATATCAAGGGTATTGATCTGGTCATTAATTTTGATATGGCTCGCCGTGGTGATGATTACATCCATCGTATTGGCCGTACTGGCAGAGCGGGGGAGCTGGGACTAGCTATCTCTTTGATCAGCACTAACGAATATAATTTAATGTCGAGTATCGAGCGTTATCTGAAAATTCGCTTTGATCGACGTATTATTAAGGAAGAGGGTTTACAAGGTACTTATAAGGGGCCTAAAAAACTCAAAGCTTCGGGGAAGGCCGCAGGCAACAAAAAGAAAAAAACCGGCGATAAAAAAGCGAAAACCAAAGCCAAATCAAAAGAAAAGTCAAAACCCCGGACTAAAGATAGCCCTGCAACAGAAAACTCAGGCCGTCGTACCAGAACAAAAGCGGCACAATCCAAGGATGAGCAAGATGGTTTTCAGCCCCTGAGGAAAAAGCGATAAATTTATTGGTAGCCTTGTTTGTGAGAAGGTTATAACGCAGTTGGAGTATAAATAGATGCAGATTGAAAGAGATAAAGTGGCGAGTTTCCACTACCGCCTCAGTGATGAGCAGGGTAATGAGCTGGAAAATTCCCATAATGGTGATTCGGTGGCCTTTATTCAGGGGCATCGAAATATTATTCGTGGTCTTGAGGAGGCGATGGAGGGGCGTAAGGCCTCGGACAGCTTCAGTGTTACCATTAGTCCGGAGCGTGCTTATGGCAATCGCCGCGAGGGTAGCCAGCAGCGCGTGCCGATTAAACATCTGCTAGATAAAGGAAAAATCAAGGCAGGGCAAGTAGTCTCCATTCAAACTGAGCAGGGTGTACGTCAGGGAACGGTGATAAAGGTGGGTAAGTTTAATGTTGATATTGATACCAACCACCCCTTCGCCGGTAAAACGCTGAGCTTTGAGGTGGAGGTGCTGGATGTGCGCGATGCCAGTCCTGAGGAGTTATCCCATGGCCATGCCCATGGTGTCGGTGGGCATCAACACTAAACTCCGTTGTTATTTTTTCAGCAGCAGCCTGTGATCAATGGCATGGAAGGTATCGCAGGCTTTAATCAAACTGAGCGCAGTGAGCCCCTCAATACCATATACCTCGGTGCGACAGCCATAGCGCTCGCCTACCTTGTTTAACAGCAAGTCAAAGTCGCCATCTCCCGAGGCGAGAATAATAATATCTGATTGCTCGGCCTGCTCCAGCACATCAATGGTAATACCGACATCCCAGTCACCTTTGGCGCTGCCATCGGCACGTTGAATATAAGGTTTTAACTTAAGCGTAAAACCGATGTGTTGCAGCGCTTTTTGAAAGCTTTGTTGTTTCTTGTCTACCACTTTGTTGTTTTCTGTTGCATAGGCAAAAGCGTTAATGATTTCACCGCGCTGGCCGACTTGTTTCCAAAGTGCCCGATAGTTAAATTGTTGCTGATATTTATCGCGGCAGGTGTAGTAAATATTCTGGACATCAATAAAGAGAGATATTTTTGCTGGAGACTTCATAAGCTTTTGCATTTTCTTAAGGTAGGATGTTTTCAAAAAAATAAGTTGGCATTGTAGCTGTGTTGTTGTTCTACAGCTACGGTGAAGTGTGTCACCTTTTATCGTTGTTTATTGGATTTTTTATTGTATAAAAAATAGGCGAGTCAAAAATCAATCGCAAGCAAAAGGTGTTTGGAAATTAATCAATAAAATAAATAATTTTGAGTTTGCATCCTTTGCGCTAACCATTTATCTCCTTGCTTAGCGCACAGGTCATGGTTAAAAAGAGACCAATCTCTCAAAGTTCAAATATAGGCTCTGTTCTGTGCGCTTGTCTGTTGTAAATAGGGCTCTTGTTATACAAACTTAGTCATAAGTTCAGTCGTGATGGATTTTTTAGCGACGCAACTCAGCAGTAACAAAACGTAGAAGTAAAACAGGCGACAAAAGATGAAGTATCCATTTAATCGACTCATTTTGGCAGTAGCAGTATGCGCTAGTTTGGTAGCGTGTGGTGCAG
This sequence comes from Spongiibacteraceae bacterium, assembly GCA_030618505.1. Taxonomy (GTDB): domain Bacteria; phylum Pseudomonadota; class Gammaproteobacteria; order Pseudomonadales; family PIVM01; genus JAUXDF01. Next base: position 3,464 of record JAUXDF010000159.1, read on the forward strand.
GTAGTGAATCAGATTCATTCAGTGGAGACTTGGGTGACTCAAACTTGTATTCCCCAGGTAATGATAATACTTCCAGCCCCGCATTAGGGGAGCCAGAACCTGCACCGGGATCAGAGCCTGCACCAGGATCTGCACCTGCACCAGGATCTGCACCTGCACCTGCACCAGGATCAGAATCAGAATCAGAACTGGTGCCTGAGCCAGCGCCTGAGTCGTCTCCTGCTTCGGCAGTTATGGCATTGTATTCATACACTAACGATATTGCGGCTGCACTCCCGCTCGCAGGTGCGGTACTTGAGCAGAAGATGGTTTATATTTTCTGGCAAGGAACTGATATTGCACGAGTAGATTATTATTGTTGTAAAGGGGTATCAGGCGACGCCAGCGGTGAAGCACATACTCCTCGCAAAAGTGCTAGTGGTGGAGTATTTAGTGTTGCATTTGATATGTCCCAATATACAACGACGGGCACAAGGGAGCTGTATGTGGATTTTCTGACCACTGATGGAAGCCTTCATACTAATAACTTTACCAATTTTACCGTGAATGTTGTCAACGCTGAGCCGGTATATTCTGTAAACGCGACGCTTAGCTGGAATCCGCCAACGTTAAGAGAGGATGGCTCGGCTCTCGCTAGCGCTGATATCGCCAGCTATGAGATTACTTATATTGATGCCGATAATCTGATGCGGTCACAGTATGTCGCGGCGAATGACACTTCCTGGACAGCCCGTTTGAAGGAAGGGGACTATGAATTTGCGATCAGCGCCGTTGATGTTTACGGCTTGGAAAGCCAGCTTAGCACGGCAATAAACTGCCAGATTACTGCCACAGGCAGCAGTTGTAACTAAACAATATTTGGGGCAGTTAACGCTGCCCCGTTTATGTTGAGCGCTCTCTCGGGCGTAAACACTCCTTATTTTGCATGACTCTTTTGCCTAAAATTTCCATTCCTCTTAAATAGTCTCTAAAATCCCTAGCCAACTCCGGTAAACAGAAGGGTGCTATACAGATGGCTGAGACGGCAGAACCCAGAGATAAGAAAAAATTCACTTTGAGTAACTCCGCACAAATGATGCTGGCCTTGTTGTTTGGTGTGATCACGGGCTTGTTTTTTGGTGAGATGGTTGGTTGGATGAGCATAATCGGCAACAGTGTTATTCTGCTGATGCAGATGACCGTCTTCCCCTATATTGTCGTTTCTTTAGTCGGTGGTATTGGCCGGCTGAGTAAACAAAATGCCGGGATGTTGTTTCGCGAAGCCGGGCTGATTATGGTGCTGCTGTGGTTGGTTGGCATGTTGGTCATCTTAATCACGCCTTTGATGTTTCCTGTTGTAGAGTCAGCCTCCTTCTTTAGCTCCAGTTCGGTGGAAGCGCCGCCGCCGATTGATTACTTCAAAATGTATATTCCCGCCAACCCCTTCGAGTCAATGGCAGATGGCGCTGTGCCGGCAATGGTGGTGTTCAGTATTGCCCTCGGTTTTGCATTAATAGGCATGAAGGATAAGGAGCCTGTGCTCAATTTTATGTCGATCACCGCGGAAAGCCTTTCACGTATTACCCAGGGGCTGATAAAAATTTTGCCAATTGGTATTTTTGCAATGTCGGCCAGTGCGGCGGGTACCATGGGAGTGGAGGAGTTTGCCAGTCTGCAAGTTTATTTAATCAGCTATTTTGTCATGTGTGGTGTATTGGCATTTTGGATATTGCCCTGGATTGTCGCTTCGCTTACCCCGGTGGGCTATGTAGATATGCTGCGTATCAGTCGCGCGGCTTTAGTGACAGCTTTTGCGACCGGCAACGTATTTATTATCTTGCCGGTAATTATTGAGGAGTGTAAGGGGATCTTGAAAGAGAAAGATTCGCTGGATGATGAGGGCGCGAATATGATAGATATTCTAGTGCCTATTGCCTACTCCTTTCCCAATATTGGTAAGCTGACAGTAATCTTATTTGTGTTGTTCGCTGGCTGGTTCTCCGGCAAGCCGGTTGACTTGGCTAGCATGCCCTCCTTGGGCATCAGTGGTTTACTGGCACTGTTTGGCAGTGTTTATGTGGCCATCCCCTTTATGCTTGAGTTAGTGCATTTGCCGGGTGATTTATTTCAGCTTTTTGTGATGGCGGGTTTTATTACCGGCAAATTTGGCTCAATGGTTGCGGTGATGAACCTGTTTGCGCTTACTTTGCTGTCTATTGCGGTGTTTCAGAAAGTATTAAAGCGTGAACCCCAGCATTGGTTGCGGATGGCGCTTGGCTCGCTGGCGATATTGTTGGTGGTGGTGGTGGGTGGGCGATTGGGCATGGGCTTGTTTATCGATCAGAATGCCAATACCAGTGAAATTATTGCCAATATGAAAGTGGCTGATAATGTGCCAAAAACTGTTTCGAGGCAATTTCCTGTGGAGGGAAAGACACCTGTCAGGGCTATAGCGGATTTGCACGAAATAAAAAAACGGGGAGTATTGCGGGTGGGGTATCGCCCGAGTAATGTGCCATTTTCCTATTATAATAACAACGCCGATCTGGTTGGCTTTGATATTGCGATGGCAGAGGAGTTGGCGGGCGACATTGGTGTCAGTATTGAATTTGTACCCTTTAAACAAGGTAAGGTGGCAGAGGCTTTGGATAAGGGCTATTTCGATATTGCCATGTCAGGCTTGGCTGTGAACGTGGATAATATGCAGGAGATGAATTTTTCTTACCCGGTAATGACATTAAATCGTAGCCTGGTCACCGTTGATCATCGTGTTAAAGAGTTGGGAGACATCGAGAGCATTCGAAAGCTTGAGTCGTTGACCATTGCCTATGTGGAACACGAGGGTCTGATCGCTGATATAAAACCCTTATTTCCCAAGGTAAACTTTAAGGCGATTACTAACTACAAGCACTTTTTTAAGCAAAAGCCGGGTAGTTATGATGCGCTGATAATCAGTGCTGAGGCAGGATCTGCCTGGACGCTTTTTTATCCTGATTTTGGGGTTGCTATCCTTAATCGAGAGGCTAAATACCCGGTTGCCTATGCGGTGGCCTGGGAGAATACCGGCCTGCTCAGATTTATTGATAATTGGGTAAAGTTGAAGTCGGTTGAAGGAGTAATCGATAAACACTATAACTATTGGATATTGGGGCGAGGTGCGGTTGAAAATGAAGCGCGCTGGTCAATTATTAAAGATGTATTGCAATGGGTTGAGTCGTAGCTTTTGCTTATTTATCAAGCCATCGACAGTGGAGATTAAAAATGGCGAACTCTCTTCAGGATCAGCTGCTTAAAGCCGGTCTGGTAGACGGAAAAAAAGTTAAGCAGGCAAAACAGGCCAAGAAGAAGCAAAAAAAACAGCAACGTCAGTCCGGCGCAGAGGTGATTGATGAAAATAAACAGGCGGCACAAAAAAGTCGTGCTGAAAAAGCTGAGCGTGACCGGGAGCTGAACCGCCAGCGCGATGAAGAGGCGCAACGCAAAGCGGTTGTCGCACAAATCAAGCAGCTGATAGAAATAAACCGTTTGCCAAAGGGTAAGGGTGATGTTGCCTTTAACTTTGCTGATAATAATAAAATCAAGAAAATCTATGTAACCGAGGAGTTTCAGGTTCAGTTAAGCAAGGGGCGTTTAGCCATTGTTAAATTGAATAAGCAGTATGAGATTGTAGCAAGCCCTATTGCTGAAAAAATTGCGCAGCGTGATCAAGCTAGTGTCATTGTTTGCAATGAAGCAGTAGGTCTAGAGGAAGATGAAGATGATTACTACGCAGATTATAAAAT
>JAUXDF010000167.1 GCA_030618505.1 Spongiibacteraceae bacterium
TTATTAGAGCATTAACACCGGTATATGCACTGATACTGTTTGCTTGTTGGCTAAAAAGAGTGGTCTTGCCAATCGATCGATTCAGCCACGGATTAATTCAAATACATGCAGTGATCATATTTTCATATTTGATGGTTTTTACGGTAGCCAATCAATTTATGCTGGAGCGTTATTGTTTTCAAATTGTCCTTCTCTATATGTTATTCCTACCTTTTTGTATCGACTATCTATTAAATCGGTTTGATAACAAGCGCTTGGTGTGGCTGCCTGTATGCTTGATGTTCAGCTTGTACGCACTTGATACCGCGATTAACTCGGACTATAAAAAAGCCTATATTGCGGATGCGGCGCAGTGGATAAAAAATAGCGAAGAAGCTGATACGCCGCTTATTACCAACCGGCCCCATATTGCCTACTTTAGCCAACCCAAAGAGATGCGTAGTGAAGGAGTAGGACTGTCTAACAAGGATATGCTGTCAGGCGAGTGGTTGGATGATCATATCTATGCTGTGAATGTGAAAGCAAATAAGGAGGAGATTGTTCGCTTTATACTAGTGGCAAAAAAAGCTGATATTATTCAAGAGATTGCTAATAAGAAGGGCGATAGAGTGTTTATTTTTAAAGCTGAAAATGGATTCTCCGATGAAAAGAAATGACCTGGCGTTTTCAAATAAATTTTAATTCTTGAGTCGATAATAACAGTATGAATCAGCGCGTAATAACAGATGAGTACAGAGCGCTTTGTCGGGGCGATATTTCTGATTCCTGGCAGGAGGTGGGTACTGCTTCAGATGCACAGGTCTATTTTCATTGTGATGAAGGTGATCAGTATTGCAAGGTCTTTCCTCGTAGAGAGGGTATTCGTCGATGCTTGAATGCTATAAAAGGTGTTCCCGTTAGGCGGGCGTTTAACAAGCAGTGTTTGTTGACGAGTTTTGGTTTTAGTAGTCCCGAAATTCTGAGTTATGGTTATTGTTATGGTCGGCATTATTTGGTGACCAATGCCGTTCAAGGGATGACGCTGGATGCGTATTTTCGACTTTATGGACAGAGGTGCAGAGAGGGGAAGCATGGTTCGGCGCTGTTTAGAGAAAAACGTTGGCTTTTAAGAAATCTTGCAGAAGATGTAGCGAAAATGCATGGCAATGGATTGCGATATGGTGATTTGAACGTCCGTAATATAATCGTGAGAAAAGATTATTCTAGTTTTGTTTATCTGGACTATGAAGCGAGCCGCCGATTTTATTTTGGGCTCCAGCGGCATGGGGAGCGAAATTTACAGCAGTTAAATTCTTGTTCTGAAACCGGTTTAAGTAAGTCAGACCGTGTTTTCTTTTTAAAAGTGTATCAACAGTATTTAGCGAAGAGATTTAATTTATATTGTGAGTCACTAGCACGCAATGTGATGGAAAAAACAAGCGCTCGAAAGCTAAGAAAAGAAAGTCACTAGATTATAAGTCTGGTCTGCAAAGTTACTTGCTAGCCTCAGATAGTTTACGCTGCTGACGTTGATGTATTGCCTGAGCCTTGGAGTCCGCTTTTTTTAGCAGATCTTGATGGCTGGATAGAATTATTCTAAGGCTCGGCTCTGCGTAATAGGTTTTCAAAAATCGAAAAATGTCTCTCTGGCTAAAATTGTACGGAAGGGTGGAAAAATAAAGTGCCCCCAAATCCTTACTTAACCAGCGTGCTGAGATCTGTGGCCACTGCAGGGCGCGGTGAAGATCCATGACATAGAGAGGAAGATTGGCGAAATCTTTCTTATCCAGCTCTTGTTTGCTGATGCGAAAATGAGAAAGATAAAGATCTCGGTGCACGATACCGGCTTGATGTATGGTGCGAATTACCAGTGCAAGATTGTTTATCAGTAGTCGTTTATTCTTTACTGAAGGTGGGTTTGTTTGCCATTCTCTGCTGAGTTCATTGAGGGTGATGGTATCACCTAAGTCCTCGGTAATAAGGCAAGATCGATGATTTATCAAACCGTAACCCTGTTTAGCGAAACCCGCTAGTGTCGGTACATGTAGACCTAATGCGGAGAGTTGTTGAGTGCGCAGATATTCATTGTGGGCACCAATAACCGGTTTTCTTAGTCGCAGCAGATCTCCGATAATATCATTGAGGCTAATGCCACCATGATATTTAACAAAGTAGGATTTTCCCTCGATTGTTGTTCGATAGGTATGGCGAATATTTACCTGTCGGACAGTTTCACCCTCCATCGAGGCGGCTTTATCTAATACCTCTTTTGCTTGAGCAGGAAGGGTTTGCGCTAATGTTTTGTTTAACCAAAGGCTATTCATCGCTTTGAGCTTCGCTTGTTGTTGTCTGGTAGCGGTGTGGATATTTCTTTTGATGTTTTCGAGTGATCTTACGTTGGTGTTTCTCGGCTAGAGGCAATATGTTCTCTGAGCAGAGCGGAGCGTTTTCTGCATATCCCGCCAGAAAGGGTTTGTTGGCGCTGTCGGCCCTGTTACGTTCCTCACTGTTTACAAGAAAACGTGCGAGATCTTTTGCCTGCTGGTTTATGTTGGCTGAACAAATAGCATCAAGGTCGACAAGGCATATTTCCTGACTATTGGCGTCAATGAGTATATTCCCCCACTTAAAATCCCCGTGCTGCAAATCCAGGCTATGCAGTTTTGCCAACTGTTTTCCAATTTGAAAAAAAATGGCTGTAGTATCAATTGGCTGAATGTCATCGGCAATAAACTGGTTTAATGTCAGGCTGGAATTTTTCGCCTCACAAAAATAAAAACTACTGGTTTCCGTTATACCGCTCTCAAGATAGGCGAAGGGTTGCGGGACATTAATGCCGGCGTTAAGTAGCTGCAGAGAGTAAGAAAACGTTCGTCTAGCCCTGCCTGAAGTTATGTGGTGATAGATACGCTGGGGTAAGGAGGGGGAATGAAAAGCCTTGTAAAAACATCTGTCGTTGTTCGTTAGAAAGGGAGCTTCAATCAGTGCTGCACGAGTTTTCCGATTGTTTTTGAATTCGACAATGGCGTTATCAAACAGGGCTATTGGCTGGTGTTGTTCTTTAATCCAGTGATCAAACCTACTATCAAGTACCGACTCTCCCTGCAAATTATCCACTCGCAGGGCATGGCGACTATCTGTAGTCTCATCGTTGATACTCATGGTTTTTCAGCCACTTTTTCTGGCTGGGTAAACTCTTCTATATTGAGTGATGCCAGTTGTTTTTTGATCGCCGAGTTTTCTCGTGTGGATTTTGAAACTCTAAACTTTCCCTCTTTGATCGCAGTCACCATTGTCCGATTAATATCTCCGGAATAATGTGTGAGGTCTTTATAGTTATTAAGGTTATGGGTAATCTCGGTATCATTTTGAAAGTCGTAAACACTGACATTACTATAGGATAGTAGATGCTCACTTATCCAGTGCTTGAAATTTAGGGTTCTATCCAGCCATCCGCGATCATCCAGGTCTTGCCAGGCGAGGATTGAATAAGGAGGGAAAAAAAATACAAATTGAATATGCGCATTTTTCTCTAGTATAGGCTGTATGTTGACTAGGTAATTTTCCCGTAGTTTCTGGGTTTGGTAGTCCTTTTCGTCAAAGGTAAAATTGATGCGTTTTTCCCATGTCTGCAACATTAGTTGGCGGCTATAGTGATAGCGCCAGGCGGTAAGCGTTATTTGGTCAATATCGAAATAACGCTGATGTTTTTTGCTGTCTCTTAAAAAAAGGCTTTTCAGGGAAAGTTTGCTAACTTGGGGGTTAATAAGGTATTTAAGGTGATCGGAAATGGTTGGCGAACTTGTTATAAGGTAACTTAATAAATTTTCCTGCCCGCCAGTGCTGCTGCCACTATAAATATAGGGGTCGATGCCCCAAAGGATAGTCTTGGCTTTACCGCTTTGCAGGGCTAAATTGATAATCGTGCTTTGCTCCCAGGGGCTGCTGCCGCTCATAGCCAAGTTGATTGATTTACCCCCCAGTTCCCGGTTTACGTCGCCGGGCCTGATGTTTTTAGTCATCGATGTGCCCATGATAAGGGTATCGTATTCTAGCTGTTCCACCAGTCCGGGATTGAGGTGGCGGTTATTACCCTTCAAATAGGGGACGTTCTCGCTGGAAAAGCGGTACTGAAGCAGAGGGTCAACCCAGAAATTAAACAGCGTAATGCCGACCAGCACCAGGGCGCTGACGGTTAAAATAGAATAGAACCACTGTTTTTTCGTAATTGTCATATCAAAAGTTAAAATAGATAAATTCGCTGACCCGATTGATATTAGATACTGCCCAGATAAACACCACTACGGTAAAACCAGCCCTGAGTGGCGAGTATTGTAAGCGATCCTTCATCTCAATGCTGTTGCGATGAAAGAGGCATATCAGAATAAACACAACTAGGGTATAGAATTCACTGCCGGAAAAGTCATGGAGGGTGGGGAATCTTTTCATAACCTCCCCTAGTGTGGCTAGTTGGGGGAGTTTGTCTGCTAAAGCCTCGGGTACGATAATGCCGTTTAGCCCCAACATTGAACGGGCTATATGTGTCGCATCGCTAAGTTGTTCAGCGCGAAAGAACACCCAGGCGATATTGATAAAATTAAAGGTGATAAACCAGGCCAGTAGGCGGTTTAATCGAACACCTGTCTTCTGCCAGATACGGTGTACGGCAAGGGCAGCGCCGTGCATGGCGCCCCAAACGATAAAAGTCCAGCCCGCACCATGCCAGATGCCGCCAATCAGGAAAGTAATAAAAAGGTTGGTAAGGGTGCGGGAAAATCCGTAGCGATTTCCCCCTAGCGGGATATAGACATAATCGCGTAAAAAGGCGCTGAGTGTAATATGCCAGCGGCGCCAGAATTCTTGAATATCGAGGGATTTATAAGGAGAGTTAAAGTTGACTGGCAGTTTGATATTAAAAAACAGCGCAACGCCGATTGCCATATCGCAATAGGCGCTAAAATCAAAATAGAGTTGCAGGGTATAGGAGAGAGAGGTGGCCCAGGCTTCGAGCAGGGATAGCTGATCGGCGGCGGCAAAACCGGCATTGGCCGTCAGGGCAAATTCGTCGGCAATAATAATTTTTTTAAACAGACCGATAGCAAATATAAAAAGGCCTCGGGACAGATTGTCATAGTTTAGCCTGCGATTTTGGCGGCTATGAAATTGTGGCATCATCTCTTTATGATGAACAATTGGGCCAGCAATAAGCTGTGGGAAAAAAGTCACAAAAAGAAGGTAGGTTAAAAAGTCTCTCTCTTTAGCTTTACCCCGGTAACTGTCCACTAGAAAACTGATCTGCTGGAAGGTAAAGAAACTAATTGCCAGTGGCAGGACAATCTCTGTCAGTGGCATATCACGAGATAGCAACTGGTTGAGGTTGTCGATCATAAAGTCGGTGTATTTGTAGTAGCCGAGCAGAGTGATATTAAACAGAATCCCTGCGCTAATTAAGCCTTTACCCGGTTTACCCTGTTGATAATTCTTATTGAGCCCTCGGCCAATAAGAAAGTTGACGCCCGCTGAGCCCAGGATGAGCGGTAGATAAGAAATATTCCACCAGCTATAAAAGAATAACGAGCTGGCGACCAGCCAAGCTGTGGCCAGGCGGCTGTTAAAGTGCTGTATCCACCAGTAGCCAATAACGGCTAGCGGCAAAAATAAAAACAGAAATTCGATGGAGTTAAACAGCATGGGTCTTATTTAAAGGCCTCCATATACAGCGAAATGCGTGGGCGAGTGCTGTCAAAATATCGAGTGTCTCGCAGGGGTAGTAGCAGGCTTTGTCCGTAACCGGAGCGATAAACTTTAGTAAATCCTGCCTTTTGTAAAAATGCTCTTAACTTGGTTTCACTCCACCAGTTCATATGTTGGCCTGGAAAGTCAGGGTTAAAAGAGCAGCGTTTGCAGAACAGATCCAACGCTTCGACCTGGGGGTTCTTTTGGAAGATAGCTTTGATTTCATCGTCAGATAGCTTATCGCTAGAGTTATCTTTGCTGAGTTGTGATAGTTGGCCGGCCACTTGCGAGATAAATACCTGCTCCAGAGATACCTTGGAGGGGGAGACGGCAAAAACCCGCCGCCACTTATCCTTTTTTTGGTAGCGATCTATCCAGTCAAAAAACAAACGATCATTTCTGGCATAGGCGAGATACTCAAGCTCCGCATCCGGCATGGTAAGGCGAATGCAGCCGCCGGGTTTGAGTGCGCGGTAGGCATGAGCTAACAGGTTTTCAACGGCTGCATCATTGACATGTTCAACGGTATGAGATGAGTAGATGATTTCAGCCGAGTTATCAGTGATAGGTAAGGGCTCAAGGGCAGTTAAATCATAATGGATAAAATTGGCTTGTTGATGTCGCTGGTAATGCTCTGAGGCGAAATCCACATTGGTCCAGCAGGGGTGGCTAAATGATCCTGCGCCAATGTTATAAAAAGCTTTGTCCGCGAGCTGGCTTGTTGTGTACTGTTGATAGAATTTGTCGATATCATAGCCGGCCGGCTTGCCAAAGCGTAATTTTTTTAAGCGTTTCATCTATGGCCATCTCTTTGTGCAAGTATATAAATTTGGTGGTGCGGCAGGTATGTTGGATAATTCACGCTATTATATAAAATTCAGTACTTGAAAAGGTGCTTTATTTTCGGACGATCGAATCTTTGTTGAGAAAGCGTTGATAGTGATTGATATTTGACCGTTATGATAGAGTATACAGCCTGGTCACTAAATGAAGTCTGGGTCACAGGACCTTCAGGGCCGTTTAATGAACTATTTTGCGCTATTTACTGGGATTTACCAAGATAAAGAAAGGTGATCTGGGTGGTTTCTGTACAATGATGAGCCTAGTCGTCACAAGTGTGAGAGAATCATCCTAAATTCGACAGACTCCTGGATAATTTGAAGACGTGAGAAAACTCTTTAGGAAAGAATATGACAGAATTTTACATTGGCGATAGATTGGTTGGTGATGAGCACCCTCCATTAGTGATCGCTGAAATTGGTATTAATCATAATGGCTCTCTAAGCATTGCTAAAGAGATGGTCGATGCAGCTTCCAGGGCGGGGGCTGAAGTTGTAAAGCACCAAACTCACATTGTTGAAGATGAAATTGGTATTAATCATAATGGCTCTCTAAGCATTGCTAAAGAGATGGTCGATGC
>JAUXDF010000431.1 GCA_030618505.1 Spongiibacteraceae bacterium
AGCGCATGCACTGCTGCAATCCCCGCGTCATATTCAAGTCATCGCATGGTAGCACGACTGCCCATAGTTACCAGCACAGAAGACTGATAGACTGGATGTAACCATCTACACCCGCCCTAAACGGCATTTCTTAGAGAAAGGAATATATAAAATGATCACTTATTTTTATTGGGCATTCATTATCGCCTTGGCCGCCGGAATAATTTTTATGCTGGGATTTAAAGCCGGCAAGTGGCCTGCGGCTTTCAGCCTTGCTGCCATTTTACTCATCGGTGGTGGCAGTTACTACTTTTTCTATCTGCAACAGGTATTTGTAAAACACTGGGGCGGCGTAATGAGCATCACCATACCCCAGGGGCAACATCATCTTAACTCCACCTGGAAGGATGATAACCTATGGATCGAAAACTATGACCCCAAAACCAATAGATGCCTATTCACTGAATATTCGCGCGGCAACATGCTCGAGGGGAAAGTTATTATTAAAAACTGTAACCCCTTACTGCCTAAATAAAAGCTGCCCGAATAGCAGCCATCTCAATATAATAAGGCCTGAATAATACTCTTTTAGGCCTTATTATTTTCTCGGCAATATTCCGCCCAACCTACTTCACAGCAGAAAGTGACTTCAGCATTGAAGAGACAGCATAAGCCAAGCGCTTTTTGCTCTCTTCATCGGTATATTCCTGCTGAATATTAGCCCGCGCTTTACCCGCCCAAACGACTCGCCCGGATCGCGCATCAACCAGCGCGACAATCAAAGCACCCTTAGGTACATTCACCAGCACTTCCAAGTTACTCTCGTCGTCCTGAACCAGTTTCAAAGCCTCCATGTCAACACCAAGGGCAAAACCCACCATCAGATCAGGATCCGAACTTAGCTCAGTCAAACCTTTATTGCGCAGCTCTTCATCAATTAAAAACTGAATCTCAGCATCGGCATCAAAGCCCATTGGCTCCCAATGCCCCTGAGGATCATTAATCACCGATGCAGTCCCCAGCCAAGCGAAAGTCTTGTAAGCGGACATATCAACCCGGGCATCAACATCGGTCTCCACCTGAATATCGCTGGTTATTGACGCACAGGCACTTAACATCAGCATGCTTAAACTCAGGATAGCGATGTATAAATTTTTCATCTCATTAACCTCTTCGAATTTAGTGATCGTTTTGTGGTGACTACTATCAACCTGGTGAAAGCGCATTATAAACATAATCCAGCAACAATAAACTCTCTGGTTTTTCCTCTGAAAATTACTTAAAATGCCCAGCAAATTACAGCTCCCCTTTCGATAGACTCCAGCCAAACAACGAGCTTAGACGATGTTTGAAAAACAGCACCTGATCAAACTGGCAAATACGCTGATGCCCTTCGGTAAGTACCAGGGCAAGCGGCTGATCGATTTGCCCGAAGACTACCTGCTATGGTTTGCCAGAAGGGAGTTCCCCCAAGGCGAGCTTGGCATGCTGCTGCAACTAACACTGGAGATAAAAATTAATGGTCTTGAGGGGCTCATATACCCACTAAAACGTAACCCCCAAGACACCATTCACTAATCCGCCCACCCATTCAACAACTTCACTTATCAATACTAACGTAATGAGACAAACACCATGTTTAAAGTTAACGAATACTTCGATGGCAAAGTCACCTCAATTGCCTTTCAAACCGCCACACTACCCGCAACCGTTGGCGTTATGGCGATAGGCGAATACGAGTTTGGCACCGACCAAAAAGAAACCATGTCTGTCATCAGCGGCAAACTAACAGTAAAACTGCCCGGCAACAATGAGTGGCAAGACATCCAACAAGGCGAACAATTTATTATTGAAGCCAATCAAAGCTTCCAGCTAAAAGTAGCGGTGGAAACCGCCTACCTATGCACCTACGAATAAAACTGACCAACACTTAAGCCACGCAGACCTCCCTGGCCGATGGCGGGCGATAAATCGGCGCCTATGAGTTTTAGCGAGCACGGAGGTAATTTTGGATAAAGGGAGCGGGGAGAGCACGCTTTTTGTTTTTGTGCTCTCACGAGCGACCGCCAAAATTACCTTCGCGCGCAGCGTAAAGAAACTCATCGAAGCCGATTTATCGCCCGCCATCGGCCCACCACTCTTCTAGCCCCTTCCCCTCTCCAACTCTCCACCAGACACATCATACTTTTAGCTAATTGCATAAAACCCACACCACCGTTAAGATCTGCTACCAAGCTGCCATACAAAACAGCAAGCTCTGGTATAATAAACAGAACCAAAAAAACAATAACATTAGCACGAGAAAAAAATGCCAAACTTCCGTAACCCACTGTTTTTACTAATCATCGCTATACTTTTCAGCAACAATAGCCTTGCCAAAGTATCCGAACAAGAAGCCAGCAAACTCGGTAGCAAACTCACCCCGCTGGGCGCCACCATTGAAGGTAACGGCGAAGGCACCATACCGGCGTGGACCGGCTCCCTGCTAGGCACCCCCAAGGGAATGAAGTACGCCGGTAGCGGTCATGCCTACCCTGACCCCTACAGCGACGACGAAGTGCTCTTCACCATCACCGCAGAAAACTACCAAAAGCATGCAGACAAACTCTCTAAAGGACAAAAAGCCCTTTTTGAACACTACCCCGCATCATTTCAAATGCCTATTTACCCCAGCCATCGCGATGGCCGCTACTCCGAACAGATTGAAAAGCGAACCCACTGGAACGCCCTCAATACCGAACTGGTCAACGGCATTGACGGACTGCAACAATTTACCGGCGGAACACCTTTTCCTCTGCCAGATAGTGGCAGCGAAGTTCTTTGGAACGCCCGCCTCAGCAACCCTACGCCCATCTCTGACTCACTCTTCGACGAAATCGCCACCCACGCTAACGGCAGCTCCGAACTACGCCGCATTAGCACAGTATTCGAAGCTCCCTATGCCTATACCGAAAGAGCTATCGGCGTAACCATTGAAGATATCGGCCCCATCGCTGCACTGATAATGGTTCAGGTAATGGCGCCAGCGCGAGAAAAAGGAAAACTGGC
>JAUXDF010000099.1 GCA_030618505.1 Spongiibacteraceae bacterium
CTATTACGGCCAGTCATGAGCAGCCCAAGGTTCTCTATATCGTGCCCTGGAAGCCACCGCAGGGTCCAGGCGACCTCTATCAGCCCATTCTGGGTAGTGTGATTGAAGAGCAGGTATTAGCGCCTATTGACAGAGATACATTTCGACGCCAGGTTGAGTATTATCAAAGCCTGAATCAGAAGCCCGAACAACCAAAACCTTGATTGAATGCAAGCGAGAGAACATTCCTTCCGCCGTTGACGTGTCGTAGGGTGAGGCCCCCGCACCAATAATACTCAAAGGTGCGCGGGGCACACCCTACAATCGCAATACCTTGCCTGACTTAGTGTCGTTCAACTCCAGGGTGTTTTTATATTGTCATTCGCACGCACGCCCTAAATCCGTATAAAAAATTTTTCAAAATCGCGATCAAGTTCCCCTCCGTTTTATTAAATTACGTCTACAATCAAGATAGCTGGGGAGTTGCTTAAGCTTTTCCCTGAAATTCTTTGAGTCACAGGCAGGTAGAGTTATGGATTTTTACGCATCCATTGTTCGTTTTTTTCAGGAAGGTGGGCCATTTATGTATCCCATCGCGTTAGTATTAGCGGTAGGTGTGGCGATTTCAATAGAGCGTTGGCTTTTTTTGGCCGGGGCAAAGATCTCGAATCGTAAGGCCTTTGACAAACTGTTGCCTTTATTACAAAAAAAGGACTACAGAACAATATTGCAATTTGCCCAGCAATCCAACGCTCCTATCACGCGGATTATTGCTGCTGGCGTTGCCAAGTTGCCACACACCCAGCGTCGTGATGAAATTGAATACGCGATGGAGGAGGGGGTAATGGAAACGTTACCGCGACTTGAGAAGAGAACTCAGTATCTTGCAACGCTGGCTAATATTGCCACCTTAATGGGCTTGCTGGGTACTATTATCGGTTTAATTGCAGCGTTTACCGCCGTGGCTAATGCCGACCCCTCGGAAAAAGCCTCACTATTATCACAAAGCATTTCGGTGGCAATGAATACCACCGCCTTTGGTCTGATTGCGGCCATTCCTCTGCTCCTTTCCCATGCCGTATTGCAGACTAAAACCACAGAGATTGTTGATAGCCTCGAAATGGCCGGTGTGAAATTTTTAAACATGCTGTCCGAGCGAAAGGTTGTTGCCAGTCAATCCCGAGTTAGCGATAAGTCAGCATAAATACCATGAGAACTCGTCGACGCTCCCCAAAAGCTGATGCAGAACTGGATATCACCTCGTTCATGAACCTGATGATCGTGCTGGTTCCGGTACTGCTGTTGAGTATGGTTTTCTCTCAAATTACGGTGTTGGAAATTAAATTACCCGATGCTACGTCTGCTAACGACAAGAAAAATCTAAAAAATGAACAGCTTGAATTGATCATACGCGATCAGCAGATGCGAGTCTTTTACCCTGCCGGTGTACTACTGAAATCATTTCCCCGCAAGGCAGAGAAACAGGATTTTGCCGCGCTAGCTGCTTATCTGCAAGAGCTGAAAAGCACCATGCAGCAAAAAGGTATTAGTAAGCGAAATATCACTATTTTGTCCGAACCTGAAGTTGATTATCAGACCATTGTGTCGGCTATGGATACCGTTAGATCGTTTAAAGCTGTAGTGGTAGCCAGCGTAGTAGAAGCCGAGTTGTTCCCGGAAATATCGCTTGGCGATGCGCCAAAGTTAGCGGGGACAAAAAGGGCTAAGGGGGCATCTCAATGAAGAAGTCCATGCGAGCAAAACGGATGACACGCCATCATCGTCGTATGCACAAGACCTCTAAATTGAACCTGGTATCCTTGATGGATATTTTCACCATTCTGGTGTTCTTTTTGATGGTGAACTCCTCCGATGTGCAGGTCTTGCAGAGCAATAAAAGTATCAAGCTGCCAGAATCTCATGCGCAGAAAGCTCCCAGGGAAACTCTGGTGGTGATGCTGACTGAAAGTGATCTTGTGGTACAGGGGCGCAAACTGATTGATGTGGCACAGGTGTTGCGGGAGGACGATGAAATTATTGCCGCACTTGATAAAGAGCTTAAGTATCAGGCCTCGCGGCGAACGACATTGAGCAAGGCAGAAATCCAAAATGGCCGTGCAGTGACCATTATGGGTGATGAGAAGATTCCCTATCGTTTGTTAAAGAAAGTCATGGCCACCTGCGCTCAGGCTGATTATCGTAATATTTCTCTGGCGGTATCAAGAATGCCTCCAGAAGATAATAAACCCGGGTTGGAGGGCTAGTTTGGCCAATCTATACCCCATAAATATGCGCCTTCCCTGGAGTTCTTCTGATAAGGAAGATGCGCGCTTTAAAAATATATTGCTACTGGTGTGTCTTAGTGTGTTAGTGCTTGGCCTGCTAGTGCCATTTTTAAGAGTGCCTGAAATTGAGCGCGAAAAGCTGGAAAAATTGCCACCACAATTAGCGAAAATACTGCTTGAGAAAAAGAAGCAGCCACCACCTCCACCAAAACCAAAACCAAAGCCAAAGCCAAAGCCAAAGAAGGCAGAAAAAGTAAAGCCTAAAGATAAGCCCAAAGAGAAACCAAAGCCAAAGCCTAAACCCGAGCCAAAACCGGTAGAGCTGGTTAAGCAAGCGCGTGAAAAGGCCTCTCACTCCGGTTTAATGGCGCTGCAGGATGATCTGGCAGAGATGCGTGAGAGTTTGGATGTGTCGGCAGTCTCTTCCCAGCCTTTGAGCAAGGGTGGCGCAAAAGCGCGTCAAACCGATCGTTCATTAATTACCAGCAAAGCCACTGCGACCAGTGGCGGTATTAATACCGAAAAGATGAATTCCAACACCGCTGGCGGTGAACTGGCATCAAGGCAGACTACACAGGTTGATGCACCCGCTGCTGCCCAGGCTGCTGAACGACAGAGCAGAGCCAGCCGGGCGGAAGGTGGAATGCCACGGCGAAGTGAAGAGTCTATTCGTTCTGTGTTAGATCAGAATAAGGGCGCTATTTATGCTATCTACAACCGTGCGCTGCGTAAGGATCCAAGTCTGGAGGGTAAAATTACGGTTAAGGTGGAGATAGCGGCCAATGGGTCTGTAGTTTCCTGTAAGGTGATTTCCAGTGAGATGAATAATGTAAAACTGGAGCGAAAGCTGGTCTCCCGAATTAAGCTGATTAACTTTGGTACTCAGGACGTTGCCCAGACAGTCTTTAATTACACCTTTGATTTTCTTCCTTTTTAATCTTTGGGTGCGATTAAGCAATGAGTAGGGTGCACCTAAAGGAGGGTGCAAGCGGCTCCCGCACCAATGCAGTTAGAATAAGTTCCGGGTGGTGCGGGGGCCGCACCCTACATTTCCTCAACTGCCATTCGTTTGGGTGGTGAAGCATAGCGCGATATTCGGTAATTTGACTCTCCACAAACAGCGTAAAATATAACAAGAATTGTGAACCTATTTAGCACAAGGCAGAGGGATAAATAAATGCTATTACAAGATAAAGTCGTTATCGTTTCGGGTATTGGCCCCGGACTAGGCATAAAACTCGCCATTTTGGCGGCTGAGCAAGGTGCGCGCGCTGTTGTTGTCGCTGCACGAACCGAAAAGAAGCTGGACGAAGCCGAAAAGGAAATCAATAAACTGGGTTGCTCTACTGAAGTATTAAAGGTACCCACAGATATAGCTGATCGCTCAGCCTGTGAAAAGCTCGTAGCCGCAACCATAGAAAAATTTGGCCGTATTGATTGCTTGATTAACAGTGCCTACAACCCCGGTAAGTTTGTTCCCATTGAAAAGGCTAATATGGATGACTGGCGCAGTGCGATGGAAGTAAATCTGTTTGGCACCATGAATCTCACCCAGGCTGTTATCCCGCAGATGAAGGAACAGGGTGGAGGCTCAATCGTTATGGTCAATACCATGGTGACACAAAGAGCGCTTGCCACACAGGCTGGTTATGGTGCTTCCAAGGCGGCGCTTGCATCTGCTACCTCCCATCTGGCGCTTGAGCTAGGTAAATACAATATTCGGGTAAATTCCAGCTTTATGGGCTGGATGTGGGGGCCACCTGTTGAATATTTTGTCAATATGATGGCAAAACAACAGGGTGTTGACGTAGATGTGGTGAAACAGGGCATTGCCAAGAACATCCCGCTGGGCAATATTCCTACTGATTATGACTGTGGCAAGGCGGTAATGTTCCTGGCTTCTGATTACGCTTGTGCGATTACCGGTGCCAGTTTGGATGTTAATGGTGGTGAGTATATGCCTTAGTTGTTTACCTGTCAGAAGTAGAAATAGTCGTAGTTGACTGATCCTCTCTCTAGTGTTCAAAAGAGAGGGGGTTGTCATAAATATGATTAACTTAAGAATGATTCGTACACACTGGAAATCCTTTCCGTTTTTTCAAAAACCGGAGTGATTCGACAGCAAAAGCTGGTACAGCTGATTTTGAAAAGTGTGGCGGCATCGGATTAGCGGTAAGTATTAAGAAAAATATCCCTTAGAGGAAGAAAAGGATAATAGTGATAAATTGTAGTTTGGATAACAATAATTTTATTAGTAGAACTCCTGTCTATTTTGACAAGCATGGCTGTGACAGCGATGTATTGCGAATTAAAACGGTTTCGCCATCAAAAATATTCATTTTTGGTTTTCTAGCGGTTTTTCTTGTTGTTATTTGTGAGCCCGCTTTTGCGCTTAGAGAAAGCCGTTTGTGGTTGCCTAAAAAATACACTTATCTGATGCCGCGCCTTATCGGTGCGGCATATACCGCTGAGTCTTCAGATGATTGTGTTGAAGTAGTCGATGCTCAGCTTGATGTTGGACGTTCTACTAAGGAGCTTCCCATGTTTCGTATTATCTGTCGTAATGTAGAAGGAAGAACCTATATTGTTCGGCTATCGGGGGAGCCTGTGTCAGAGGCTACTCGCCAACAGGCAGCAAAGGATGCAGAGAAAACTAATAGCGCCGGTGTTTCAGTAAAACAATGGCAGCACAGTCAAGGCGGCAGCCGGACCAACAGTGCTAAGGAAATTTCGAAAACTGTTGAAGAACTCGAGGAAGACGATGCTATCGATATCGATAGTATTTTACGGGATCTTGAAAAGGGCGATGAAGTCGATAAGATGAATGAGCTAAACGGCTTTGAAGGTATTGAAGGCATCGAAATTGTTGATGAGGACGAGGATCAGAGTGCAGAGTCAGAAACACCAAAGATAATAGAACCGATTGAAGCAGAAAAAGGCTGGTCGATTTGCCTGAATGCAGTAGAGAAAAAAACCGCCAATATGCTTAACGTAAAACTACATGCAGAACCGAGGCCGCAAGCAGAGTTTACTGCGGCTGGGGAGACCATTTATCCTGTGGATTTTGAAGCAGCTAACGCCTTAGGTGTGATGCTTAATTACCGGGCAAGCTGCAAGGTGCTATCCAGTGGGATTGTTCGAGTAACGATTGGCACCATAAAGCAGGAACTAAAAACCGCGGAAGTGCTTCCAGATAAAAGCTCGACAGAGAAAAATTCACAAGTCCAGGCTTTACCCGTTCTTAATGAAAAGGCTGAAGAAAAGGAAGTAGTTGTGCCTGCATCTGAACATGCGCCGGTGCAAAGCGCGCCCGTTAAAAGTGTGAGCGAGCAATCAGACACTAACACGACCGAAGATGGCTGGAATGTTATCGAGGAATAATGCCCTATTTTTAAGTTTGCTTTAAGCTAAACTAACCTATCTCTAAACTCGAAATAGAGGTAGACATTATGTCAATCCAAACAGAGAACACCATAAAGGTCTGGGATCCATTAATTCGGTTTTTTCACTGGTCTTTGGTTTTCTTCTTCTTCCTGGCCTATATCACGGAAGATGACTGGATGACCGTTCATAGCTACGCCGGTTATAGCATCGCTTTTCTTATCATCTTTCGTCTTGTCTGGGGCTTTATTGGAACACGCCATGCGCGTTTTTCTGATTTTGTCTGTTCGCGCCAAGTGGTGATGAGCTATCTAAAGCAGTTGCCTCGGGGAAAAGCCAAGAGGTATATCGGTCATAACCCGGCCGGGGCGGCAATGATTGTAGTGTTATTGTTCGGTGTTGCGATGACCGTATTTTCCGGAATGTCCTTGTATGCCACTGAGGGCCATGGCCCGCTAGCGGCGACCTTTTTCTCCTCGTGGTCTGAAGACCTACTCGAAGAAATCCATGAATTTTTTGCCGATTTTACGCTGCTATTGGTGATAACGCATGTCGGTGGAGTATTGCTGAGCAGCTTGCTGCATAGAGAGAATCTGGTCAGGGCAATGATAAGCGGCAGGAAGCGAGAGGAAACCAGGGATGCCAACAATAAAAATGTAGATATCCTCAGCGGAGAGCAGAAATGACGATGATGTCTGATAAAACAACAGTGCTGGTTTTTGCTATCTGCAAGGACATTGTGGATAGTTATTCAGGGCAGATGAGTTTTGAAAAGGCGAAACTTGGTGGTCTTGCGGTTAATGTAACTATGCCTGATATCGAATGATTTTGCTTAGCTGATTGAGGTCATGCTAATGGCGGCGGTTACATTTCTCCCCGTATTTTCTGGTTCGCCATTTTTGTCCTTTTCTTCTCGCCAAAAATATTTATAAAACACCGGCATACCGATAAAAAGCATCAGCTTTAGCTACTGGAAAAAAAACAGCGATATCAACTGGATTGGGGTTCGAGCGCTGTAAATGAACCAAGTAACGAGAAAGGAGCACTACGGGTTGGGGTTTAACGCACTCAGCGGAATGTCAAAAATCATATTTGCTGATTGACGATACGCGGACTCTAAAGATCTAATCATTCAGTATTAATGGCAGTGTCGGGTTTATCTTCGTTATACCGATACGCAAAGCAATACCATAGCTAAAAATAAGTTTTACCACGTAGAGGGGAGTTCATACACCATATGTCGCTTTTTGGTGCAATTTGAATACTATAGTTGATCCATTCAGTTGCGCTTTCCTGATTAATGCGTTTCACTAGTCGGATGGCATCGATTTTTGGAAATGGTGTATCCGGGTAGTTTGTATTCATCGAGAAATGACTGCTTTTCTCCCTATCCCTTTGGAATAGTGGGTTATTTGCAGTGTCGTTCCGGATGGATGCCCGTTTAGCCATTTTATTTCAGCGTAAACTTTTGGCATATAATTAGTCAGTACCTGGATAAAAATTGAATGTTAAATAATAGATTAAGAGAATATGGGTATGAATACTAAAACACCGTACTACCGAAGAAATGCACGTAAACTTCGCCAACTTGAGAACGATATGGAGCAGGCGAAAACGTATGAGCAATGGAAGGCTTTTGCTATTAAGCATGATAATTTAACGGGTGCGGAAAAGTGGAAAAATACTATTCAAACCAAGTTGTATGATTTTAACTCGATAAGAACACGCACTGATAACTTGCAAAAACATCGTGCAGATAGAAATGATTTGGGCATACTGTTTGCCTTAAAAGAGGGTATTCATGGCAATATGGCTGGCATGGGTAAGCCTATTCTCTATACAAAAGCTAAAGTTGGCACCAAAAAGCTCATAGAAGATTACATTCAGGAACTTAGTGACTCACTACATTATTTAGCCTCTGATGAGCACAAACAAGTGCCCCTGGATGAGCGTTTCGAGTTCTTTCGCCGTGCTAGTCACAGCTATGGTCGTTCAGCATTAATGCTGAGTGGTGGAGGTGCGTTGGGTAATTTTCATCTCGGTGTCATTAAAGCATTGTTAGAACAGCATTTGCTGCCGATTGTAATATCGGGTTCTAGTGCTGGTGCTTTTATTGCTGGCATTGTGGGCACCCACACGGACCAGGAATTACTAAAGATGTTTCAAGATAAATCGTTCCCAAAAATGCTATCCGAGGGTGCTGACGATTTTAAGTTTGAACTCAATAGCAATAAGGGAGGGCTTATTGATGTGAATTTGGTTGATGAAGGTATCGCCAGACTTATTCCCGACTTGACCTTTGAGCAGGCCTACAAAAAAACCGGACGTAATATCAATATATCTATTTCCGCTGCGGAAACCCATCAGACATCCCGACTGCTCAATGCCATCACATCTCCTAATGTGCTAATTCGCTCGGCAATTAGAGCATCTAGTGCCGTGCCCGGTGTTTTTCCTCCTGTTGTGCTAAAAGCACTGGATGCAAAAGGCGTACAACAGGAGTATCTGCCGTCCAGGCGTTGGATAGATGGTTCATTTTCACAGGATTTGCCGGCAAAACGTTTGGCTCGGCTATTTGGTGTGAATCACTTCATTGTCAGCCAGGTTAATCCGGCGGTATTACCATTGCTCTCCGATCCGAAAACACGCTCTGGTATGAGTGGCTCAATTTCAGAAGCGTCCATGCTGATTAGCAAACAAGGTTTAAGGGCTGCCGTAAGCTTTGTGCACAGCCACATTCCGCTAGGGGCTAAGGTTAATATGCTGCTCAATAATGTGCACGCCTTGATAGATCAGGAGTATACCGGTGATATTAATATACTTCCGAGTTTTCGTTTTATTCGTCCAAGCAAAATTATTGCTGGATCCTCCGAGAATGAAGTCCAGTCTCTGATGGACATTGGTGAGAAAGCGGCCTGGCCAAAGATTGAGGCTATTAGAAATAACACTCTTATCGGGAAAACCCTTGATGAGATCCTGATTGAATTTGATAAGAATGAATTGCACTGGTTACGTACTGGACCAAAAGTCTTCTCAAAAGAAAGTGCTTAGGTATGGATGAATGACGCTTAGTTAAGCGGGGCATACTGATCCAGGCGACGGGGTATTTTGCTCTTAAGTGAATGCCGTTGCTTGCAGTAGTGAACTTGCTCGCCATCAATCCTTGAATAATTTCTTGCCTGCGCCATTCTTCTCCCTAGAAATAGCTAAACAAATACAGCTAGGTAATGCCTAACCAGAAACCGGAAGTTTTCGGAAATTAAGTTCGCTCCTGGCCAACGCCAATCTAGCTCCTAGGCCTTTTCAAGGCCTTTTCAAGGCCTTTAAGTCGCAAGATTTGCGTTGGCCAGGATCTCTTTGTCTAATTTCTGGATGGGCACTAGGTAATGTCTGATTCGTTCCAAATCGTAAATTGATTATTGGTGAATACGGTATTCAAGCGCTGGCAAAGTTTGCATCACCACTGTGTAAGGCGGTAAG
>JAUXDF010000117.1 GCA_030618505.1 Spongiibacteraceae bacterium
ATGGCGTGACTCCAACGCCATTAGCACCAAAGATAAATCCAGCGCTGAATCATCCTTATTTATCTAATGGGCGTAACGGTGCTCACGCTGACACAAACAACTCTGATACTACTGACGAAATGGGGCCGCTGACAACGAGTCTGGATATTGTGTCGCATAAATTGAGCCCGCTGTTACTGATGATGTGTCCTGCAATGATGGTTGACAATCAGGGAAGAATACAGACGATATGTATTACTTTAGGTGCTTCCTGGCTATATCTGTTAGACCAATACACCTTGGAGATACTTGCGAAAAGACAAGTTCCCACTAAAACCGGTGTCAATCTCACTGGCGGTGCGAATGATAGTTCGGGAGGGGGCTATCTCCACGTTGACCCCGAAGGAAGGATGATCATCAACCAAACAGATAAGAAGGTCGTTACCTACGAGGTCGTGGGCAATCCCGGCAATTTGCACTGGGGAGTTTATGATAGTGTCGATTTCACGCCCTACCTGGCCGCGGAAGCAAATATCAATGATGCAGTGCCAGATTGGCAGGGTCGCCTGTGGATTAACGCCAGTGATGGAACAGTGGGCTATTATGATCCCGCAACACAATTTTGGGCAGGGCACACCTTCACCGAGGGGATGCAAAATGCCGTCGCTATTGATGAGACAGGTGTTTATGCGGTAACCCATGGCAGCATGAATAAGCTTGTCATTAACCCACAAACTGGCGCGGTAGATGTTGCCTGGTCTACACCCTATGATAATTCACGAGGGCAATCGGGTTTGCTATCAGCGGGTTCTGGTACCTCCCCGGTTCTTTATGGTGAGAACAGTGATGTTGTTTCAGTTGCAGATAATGCCACCCAACTACACCTGAATGTTTATCATCGAACTTCTGGTGTTGAACTATGCTCAGTTCCCATTTTTGATTCAGAAGGGGAAACCGAGAACTCTCCAATTGCTTATAGAAATAGTGTTGTAGTCGAAAATAACGGTAATTTCGATGGTTTGTTTGGAGATCCCTTGACCGTTAATAAAGGTCTAGTAAAGATTGATGTTAACAATGTAACACCGACTTCCGCCGATTGCTCTATTGCCTGGGAAAATTATGACCATCAGTCTGACACAACGCCTCAGTTGTCCACGTCTACCGGCATGATATATACCTACTCGATGAAGCGTGGTTGGGGTAATACTGTTGGGAACTACATTACCACCGTGGATTGGACAACAGGGCTAACTGTGTCTGAAACCTGGGTTGGTAACGGTGAAGACTATACGGATAATCTATTGATGATGATGATAGAAGATGACGCTTATATCATGGCGACATTAAGGGGGATATTCGTAGCTAGAGATGCGCAGTAAGTAATCCGTAAGGGTTTGACAGTGCAGTCATTACTTCGTGTAATGACTGCACTGTCTTTATAATTCTGTAGGGCATTTCACGATGGGTGAATAGAGAGAGGTGTGTTGTGCAAAAAGAAAACATTAAATTAAAATTTGGAAGCTATTTTACTGCAGTGGTAGTCGCTTTAACGATGATCGTATCTACCGGATGCCTAACACCAGTACCCTATGACCCAAGTAAAAATATGGTTTTGCACCATATTGCACTCAATCCCGCTAATGCTGATGAAAGCATCCGTTTCTACAAGGATGGGATTGGCTTAAAAGTCTTAATAGATATGACACTGCCCGGCGATTGGCCTGGGATGTTTAATGCAAGGTCAGACGAATTGAGATCGATTTTATTCGGAGATCCAGACCGACCGGAATTTGGTGTTGTTGAGCTAGTTATGTTTAAGGGGGGGCATGATGAGCGACCTGAATTAACGGCGCCTGCTAATGGATTTTTTCTGATCTCTTTTGTTGTGGATGTAGATGAAACCTTGGCAAGACTAAAATCGTTGGGGTTTGCTCAGGATGTCGTTAAGCAAATGCCATTGTACCCAAACCCCATTGAGATTGCTTTGGTTAAAGACCCTGATGGTGTTTGGGTCGAGCTTGTACCGACAGCTTTTTATGAATTGGAAGCTAGCCTCTAGCTCTTGAAATGCAGTAATAACGGTGTAGTCGAAAGCTACACGAACATCATAAATTAAATATGGCATTTCAAGCCAGGTAAATAGAAAGAGGTGTCTTGTGAAAAAAACGAACGTGAAATGTAAACTAGAACGCTGTATTGCAGTAGTGACTGTTGCTTTAACGATGATCGTATCTGCGGGTTGTGTAGCGCCAGCACCTGATAATCCTAGTGAAAACAGGATCATGCACCATGTTGCACTTACACCGGCTGATGTAGATGAAAGTATCCGTTTCTATAGGGATGGAATTGGTTTAAAAGTTTTATCAGATGCGGATATACCGGGTAATTGGTCCGGTGTGTTTAATGCAAGATCAGACCAATTGAAATCGGTTTATTTAGGGGATCCAGACAGGCCTGAGTCTGGTGTTATTGAGTTGATGGTTTTTCAGGATGGGCATGATGAGAGGCCTGAAAAAACGGCGCCTGCAGTTGGCTTTTTTCTTATCTCCTTTATTGTGGATATGGACGAAACACTGGAAAGACTTAAAGCGTTAGGGTTTGCACAGGATGCAATTAGGAAATCACCAATGGCACCAATACCCACTGAAATGATTTTGGTTAAAGATCCTGATGGTGTTTGGGTTGAACTTATTCCTTTTCTTTTTTATGAAAAGGGAGCAAATCAGGACGTCTAGCAGACTGCCGGACTGGAAGCCCCACTATACTTTAGTCAAAACTCCCATCAGCCCTGTGGGGTGCCATGCAGGTTTCGAACGTTAATCCGCTATTTAAGCCCATCTAAAAAACAAAACGGGTTCAAATCGATTAGCAGCACCCACGTTATCTGACAGATATTCATCAGGTTTTATTTTTACATCATTCTTTATACGTTCAGACGCTCCATATTCCACGCCAGAGTGACAAGCGTCCACTCACCGGTCGCTTTCTCTACGCCGCGCATGGATAATTGCCGGAAACCCATTACGTGCTTGATTTATTTATGGCTCAACCCATTTACCGCCATCACTCCTGCGAGCATTAATAATATTAAAAATCAACTTAAAGGGCAGCAAGGCCACAGCAGCACGCATTATCTTGCTCTCACCAATCCAGATGTCATTTTTACCCTGATCAAGCTGTTGAAACATTTGATCAATAAAAGTCTTCACTGACATTTTCTTGTGCTTCAGCTTTGACACCAACTCAGTATCCACTGCCGGAGGAAAAATCTCGATCACCTTCATTGTTTTACCAAGGTGCTTGCGCAAAGACCAGGTGTAAGAATGCAAACCTGCCTTACTCGCACTGTAAAAAGGAATATCTGCAACAGGAAGTAAACAGGATGGCGAATTAACCATCATGATCACCGGATCATGATGCTGACTAAGTATTGGGAGCAATCGCTGGGTTAGCTCTATGGGGCCTATCAGGTTGGCGCCCAGGTCACGCCTAATAATACTGATATCAAAATCCTTCGCGAGTGTGTAATGACCCGAAATAGCGGCATTATTAATCAGGGTATCTATTTTGTGCCCATCACTTGCCGCCGCTGCAAGCAACTGCTCAATATCTTCAGAAACAGAAATATCACAGCGATAGCTGTAAATGTTATCGCTTGCACTGGCGGTATCGTCAAGCGTATTCAGGTTTCTACCACAAATCAGTACGGTGTTGTTACGACGTGCAAGCTCAAGAGCGATAGCACGACCAATGCCGTTTCCACCACCGGTAAGCAGTATTGTTCTATTGGTTAACTTCATCAATTTTGCCCCATACCAAAAACTTATTATTTGTTTTAATTACCTACTGGATTGCAAGGTTTAGGCGCGAGGTAATAATAGATGATCCAATGACACCTGCCCCTCGCCCCTTACACCTAAAACATTACAGATCACTGAATTTAACGACGTTGGTAGTCATCTCGGGCACCGGTTCAAATGTGCGTGACCAGCGAAATACCAGCGTGCCATCCTGATGATCCAAGGTATCAACAAGATTGATCGGCAGTTCCTGCTGCAGATCAAGCAATGCATTTTTATTAGCGATTACGATTCTGGCCTTACCATCATCGCCAACTAATGCGAACTTGTTATTAATGCGAGATCTATACTGGTCAAAGTCTAAAGGTTCAAACCAGCTATTAGTTAACTGTACCGCCCAGAAGGGAATATCGCTTGCCTGAAACTCCAGCACTAGCGCCTCATCCTGCTCCAATTTAAAAGAACCGAAGGCAAATTGGTGACCAACCGGCATAGTGGGTTTGTCGCCAATGTCCGCAGGAACAATAAAGACCGTATTGGGGTTGCTACTGATGCCATCAACCAAGGCACTCCAGTAACCTGGGGCCTTTGCTACAAACTTTGATGTAAGTTCTAGCGCATTGCGCATGTTGTCCAGCGTTAGTGACTCAGGGTCTTTTGCGTCAACACACTCTATTTCAAATTGAGTGAGTTCCGTGTTACTCCAATCGTGGGCGTATTGGCGAAAATACAGATAATCTGTCGCCTCATTGGTTTTCAACCAATTACCCGATTGCTCTTTAGGACTGACGATAAACTCGAAAGACCCATCCTCCTCGGTAACCAGCTCGTCCTCAGTAATTGATGCCACCTGAGCGCTGACATCCTGAAAGCCAATTTTTCCACTGTAGGTGGAAAACTCGAAAAAAGGAGCTGTCCCCAGCTTACCTTTTACCCGATAGGTATTGCTGCCGTTAATTCTGGCATGAAAATAACGGCAATCAGATGTTGGGCCTTCGGAAACCATTGTTGGCGTATAGGCAGGAACAATCTGTGGATGCTGTGTATCAGCATATTCACAACTAATTTCGAAACCCATACGAATTTGACGCACAAGATGACGCAGGCCTTCAGCGAGGTTCAACTCAGAATTTGACGTTCGCATTAAAACAGGCCCAGCCAGCTTCAGCTGCTCACAAAATGCCTCCCAGATCGCTGTCGCCTCGTTCGCCAACTCGTCACCCGACGGGTTAACACTGCTATCGCGGCTTTGCTGCTCCGCCTTTATCTTTTCCCAAAGCACTTCGGCCTGTTCTTTTTTTGATTCAGTGTCACTCATTATTCAATACTCTGCTTTATCTATTTACAGGCCAAATTTGGATTCGAGACCAAAACGATCTGCATAGAATTGATAACGGTTTTTGATATCCTGCGGATCAAGGCCAAACTGCTCCAGCGTGTAACTGTGAGTACCAAACTTATCGCGCGGATTATTATCCATAAAGGCTTGAACTGCTTTCGCAGCCTCGGGGGTGTACTCAATATCAAAGTACTCATAGATCCGTTTCACCATACCGGTGGTGTCTTTCATAAATTCATCAAATTTGACATCAAATATGCGACTATCATCAATTGCACCGGAATCACGAAAATCAACCAATTTTCTCAAGCCTTTTTCCCAGCTTTTCGCCCAATGAGCAGCAACGCCCTTTTCATCAACCTTGTCAGTACCAATAGCCAGAGGAATTTCAAGCAGACTGCAAAGAGATGCCACCGCTTTATTTGGATCGCGATGTGTTTGTATAACATTAGCATCAGGGAAAACTTCAAAAATCTCTTTTAAACCCCAAATATGACCCACGGATTTTAGAACCCAGCGAGCACGAGGATTTTTCCATTGCAGGTATTGCATTAGCATTTTCTGGGTTTTATAAACCGGCAACATATCCTGCTCTTCAAGCCAATTATTATAGCCACGCACATCAAACTGATAATTAAACAGCTGTGATTTAAAATCGTGCGCTTGCAACAACAGGCACTCTTCTGGCAACCGTGCACCCACGGGATGCATCTTTTCTATACCAGGCGAAACACTATGAGCCATGGATAACAATTCATCCCACATGCCAATTCTAGGATCGGTTTCATAGGTATCCGCCTCTGGAGGAGGCGATAATAAATTACTCTCCCAGGTAGTAAGAAAACGATTGTTCGGATCTTCTGCGATCAGCTTATGTAAAATGGTAGAGCCGGTTCGTGGCAAGCTGATAATAATTATCGGTTTTTCGATTTTAACATCAAGAATCTCTGGGTTGTTCTTGATATCTTCGGTAACCTGAAGACGGTTTTTCAGGAATGTTGTTAGCGTCATTCCGGCAACAATGCGACCAAAATCATTCAAATTTGCTTCGTTGTTAAGTGAATCAAGTAAAACACTTAAACCTTCACGAAAACCGTCATCACCGAAATCAGAGAGCCCGGTTTTCTTCTTTGCCTCCTCCAGTAATGCATCTACCGTTAACTCCAACTCCGGATTAAGGTCATCCAATAAACTACCACTCATTTATACTCTCCAAATCACATTATCAATTAATTGTTTTTCTACCCAAAATGGGTTGTTACAGTTATTTACCTAAACACTCTGCCTGTTAAAGTCATCGATTAATATAAATACTTATATGGGTTTTATGGTAGAAGAATTTGTGGTCACCCTCATTATCTGAATAGACCAAAACCTACTACAAGACTTTTACTAATGTGACTGAGCAAATTACAAATTCATTCGAAATCAACAATAATATTTATAAACCATTTGGTTTAACCACCCTGGCTACTATAAATGATCACCGGATCCTGGCTACCTTTTATGGCGGCTGTTCCCACCAGTGACTCCAAGTGTCGACTATGTAACTTAATTATCTTTTCCAGAAAACCTGCCAGCTCGATTAGATATTCCGGTGCATTATGTCCCACCATTTTTATCCCCAGCTCCGGTATCCAGCGCTTAAGGTGACGCCCTAAAAAATCACGTTGTGCGCGACGAAAACCATCAGCATCCTCACCGTCTCGCAGGCATTCGGCTTCATTAAAACTAAGGTAATGCATAAACTCCAGCTCAGTAATAATATGGTCGGGTAGCTCGCGCGGGGCGTTAGACATGGTCAAACCAAAGTGATTGTAAAAGCGCACCACATCTTCCATGGTTTTCATGCGCGATCCACCAATATAATCCCCTCCATAAAGCGAACACCGCGGTGCGCCATCGTTGCTGATATCAAATAGTCCTGTGTAGTCTACTTGCAGCGTATTGTCTGCCTCACCGCTATTTTTTAATGCCGTCCAGTTGATATCATCAACCATCTCCGGTGCTACTTTGCGTGTTAGCGCCTGCAATTTGTCGGCTACCGCTCCATCGTTTATGGCATCAACGACCTCTTGATCCGGGTAGCTAAACAGATTGGCTAACAGCAAATAAAGCTCGCTGTAATAGACTGAGAGCTGGTTAGCTGTTTTTTCGATGTCTGCAATATTGATTGCACTATTCATGATTTTTCTCCCACTGTTTTCAGGGCGGCTTGTCTCACGCTTTTTCCATCTCCACACGCGTTCCGCGGTCACTCGAACCCGGTGTGCCCACTGCCATCCGTGGTTGCAAATGGGTATAACCCCCGGCAAGCTGAATCGGGTTGATGGGACTGGGGGTTATCGCCTGTTGCGACTTGTGATCCTTGAACTGGTAGGGCTCCCAGGCATGGTAGACAATCAGCTGGCCGGGGCGCACTGAGCTTGCCAATTTGGCATGCACCTGAAAGTCATCCATATCGTTATACACACGGATGTAATCACCGTCTTTTATGTTTCTTGCCCTGGCATCTCCCAGTGACACATAGGCAACCGGCTCGCCGCGCTGCAATCTCAGCAGGTTTTCTTCATCCCGCCAGGCGGAATGGATAGACCAGCGGGTATGCCCACTGGTCATTTGTAAAGGATAGTCGCCACCAATTTTCGGCTGGTCCTTGTGTACCGGTAGCTCCTCGCCCAACTCCATATAGTACTCATGGTCGATATAAAATTGCATGCGTCGGGTGAGTGTTGGCCAGGGGCGTTTTTTCTCGGTATGCCAGGTGTTGGCGGTGATGGTTTCATCAGGATTAACATCGGTGGCGCTGCCGACATTCATATAACCGGTGCCCAAATCCTCGTAACGATGAAATCCTTTTTCTTCCAGCTCATCCCAGGTCAGGTCGCCGACATTGTCTGACATCTCAAGTGCTTTTGCCCAAAGCTTCTTATCGTCGGTTTCGGTATAGTCCTGATTGAAGGTGAATTCTTCGTAAATGGTATCCAAATCGATCTGCTTGCCATGGCGATCAGTATATTGTTTCACGCCACGGGCAATCGCGCGCTCCTGCAAGGCTTTGGTATACAAACAATGAAAGGCCCAGTCAGATTTTGACTCCCCCAAGGGTTCCACCGCGCTAGTGGTCGCATGGGTATAAGGCACAATCGGTGTTGTCCAGGGAATGCTGTCCTGCTCGTAATAC
>JAUXDF010000074.1 GCA_030618505.1 Spongiibacteraceae bacterium
TGGCCGAAGACCTGCCCCAATCCGATCTTTGCTTTGAAATGCTGGCCGCCGACAGCCAATCGGCCAAGTTTGACCTGTCTTTTAATATGAAAGAATTCGTCGGCCAGCTGAGCGGCTGCGCCGAATTTGATACCGACCTGTTTGAAGATAGCACCATAAAGCGCATGCTGGGGCACTTTAATAACCTACTAACCAGCATTGCTGCAGATCCAAGCCAACAGATATCGGCACTATCACTGCTATCCGCCAATGAATATCAGCAGGTGGTGGTCGACTGGAACAAAACCCGCTCTATCTATCCACGCAATATGAGCATGGCTAGCCAGTTTGAGGCCTTAGCGGACAAGCAGCCTGACAACATTGCTGTTGATTTTCCAGCTCAGCAGCTGAGCTATAGTGAATTGAATGTAAAAGCATCTCAGCTTGCCCATCAGCTTGACAAACTGGGGGTTAAAAGTGGTGATCACGTAGCCATTTGCCTCGATCGCTCGGTAGAAATGATTATCGGCCTGGTTGCCATATTAAAACTTGGCGCCGCTTACGTACCTCTCGACCCTGAATATCCTGAAGATCGCTTGGTGTTTATGCTGGAGGATACTCAAGCCGCACTAATTATTACTATCCAGAACAACTGTGAGCGCCTGCAATCTCTGACACTTAAGCAACTACCCACCTTGCTGGTGCTGGATCAACAACAGGAAGAAATTGCCGCCCAGCCCCGCGAGTGGCAAAGCGACAGTGATAACGCAGCGGGCGAGAAGCTGGCCTACATCATGTACACCTCCGGCTCTACCGGCCAACCCAAGGGGGTTATGATTCCCCAGCGAGCCATTATTCGTCTAGTCAAAAACAGCAACTTTGTCGATCTTGGCCCAAACGATGCGACCGGGCATATATCCAATGTCTGTTTTGACGCCGCCACCCTGGAGTTCTGGGGAGCGCTGCTTAACGGCGGTCGTATTGTCGGTATTCCCAAGGACATCTTGCTTGATCGTGCCGCCTTTGAGGCGACCTTAAGAGACAAACACGTCACTACCATGTTTATCACCGTGACTTTATTTAACCTCTACACTAGCGAAGCACCGGAGATGTTCTCCTCGGTTAAAAATCTGCTAGTCGGCGGTGAAGCACTTGACCCCAATAAAATTCGCCAAATTCTGGCAGCCAAACCCCCGACTCGTCTGTTAAACGGTTACGGCCCGACAGAAAACACCACCTTTACTACCTACTACGAAATTAACTCGCTGGCCGCCGATGCCAGCAGTGTGCCACTAGGTTATCCGCTGACCAACACCACCACCTATATTCTCGACAGCACACGCCAGCCCGTGCCGATTGGCGTACCCGGTGAACTCTGCACCGGCGGTGATGGTGTCGCGCTGGGTTATCTCAACCGGGAAGATCTCAATAAAAAGGCCTTTATACACGATCCTTTTAGCGATAAAGACGACGCCCTGATGTATTGCACTGGCGATATCTGTCGCTGGCTGCCGGACGGGCGCATCGAAATGACCGGCCGCGTTGATGATCAGGTAAAAATCCGTGGTTTCAGAATCGAGCTGGGTGAAATCGACAATGTGCTGGGACAAATAACCGGCGTACGCGAGTGTGCAGTGGTAGTACGTAATGACGAGTCCGGCGGAAAATACCTGGCTGGTTATGTTGTTGCTGATACAACGCTGGCCGATGAAGAAGCCAGTCAAGACTATATACAAACTCTACGACTGGCACTGCAGGAGCACCTGCCTTTCTACATGCTGCCCACAGCACTGGTACTAATGGATGCCTTGCCGCTCACCAACAACGGCAAACTCGACAAACGAGCCTTGCCAGAACCCGACATCAGCCAACAACTTAGCCACGAATATGTCTCCCCGCGTAATGAGCAGGAACAGCAGCTAGCCGACATCTGGCAGGAAGTCTTAAATATCGAAAAGGTCGGCATTAACGACAACTTCTTTGAACTCGGCGGCCACTCGCTACTGGCTACCCGTGTTATTGCCCGTATTAGCGAAAGACTGGATACCGAATTATCACTGAAATCACTGTTTGAAGCGCCTACCATTGCCGGATTGATCGAGCACCTGCAACAGGCCAGTGAAGCCATCAAACTACCAGCACTGAAAAAAGCTGATCGCAGCCAGCCACTACCCGTTTCCTTCGCCCAGCAACGACTCTGGATTATCGATCAGATTCAACCGGGCAGCCCGATGTACAATGTGCCACTGGCGCTACGAATCTGCGGCAACCTGAATATTGATGTACTGCAGCAAAGCCTGGCGGAAATCATCCGACGCCACGACTCATTGCGCACCCGTTTTGAACAACAGGGTGATGATGTGCATCAGATTATTGAAAACCTTGATGGCTGGCAGCTGGATGTTTTTGAAGTTGAAAATAAAGCTGAGCAGATCATGCAACGCGCCCAGGCCTACCTGCTAGCCTCCTTTGAGCTAACCAAAGGCCCGCTGATTCGCCTGCAAGTACTAAAAATCAAAGACGCCGATAAAGAAGAATATATTCTACTGGCCTGCATGCACCATATCATCTCCGATGGCTGGTCAGTGAATGTCCTGCTGGGTGAAATAGTCACTCTTTATCAGGCCTATAGCCAGCAACAAAGCTCCCCGCTGGCAGAACTTGACTACCAATACGCTGATTTCGCCGCCTGGCAACATAGCTGGCTGCGTGGTGACATACTGGAACAACAGCTGGGCTACTGGCGTGAACAGCTCGCCGACACACCGGTACTGGAACTGCCCGGCGATCACCCACGCTCCGCCGTGCTGGACGCCTATGGAAAAACACTCAGTTTCAAACTGGATAAAACGCTCAGCCAACAACTACTTACGCTAAGCCAAAGTCAGGGCAGTACCTTATTTATGACCCTGCTGGCTGCCTTTCAAGTCTTAATGTACCGCTACTCGGGACAAAGTGACTTTGCCATTGGATCCCCCATTGCCAACCGTAAACACCCCGCTCTGGAACCGATGATCGGTTTTTTTGTTAACACGCTGGTGCTGCGCAACCCTCTTGACCCTCACAGCAGTTTTATCCAACTTTTAAGCCAAGTTAAAGAAAATACTCTGGCCGCTTATCAGCATCAGGATGTGCCCTTTGAAAAATTGATCGATGAACTACAAATACCCCGTAGCCTGAGCCATACACCGCTGTTTCAGGTGATGTTTATCCTGCAAAACACCAGCAGCGCTGATAGCA
This sequence comes from Spongiibacteraceae bacterium, assembly GCA_030618505.1. Taxonomy (GTDB): domain Bacteria; phylum Pseudomonadota; class Gammaproteobacteria; order Pseudomonadales; family PIVM01; genus JAUXDF01. The sequence continues at coordinate 3,220 of JAUXDF010000074.1, forward strand.
TCCTTAACAACACTGAACTTAACAGTGGCGAGTTGACTTTTTCCTCCTTACTCGAAGACGGTGTACAGGAAAGCGCCGCAAAATTCGACCTAACAATGAGCCTCAGCGAATCAAACGATGGCATTGAAGGCACGCTGGAATTTCGCGCCAGCCTGTTTGAAAACTCCAGCATTGAGCGACTGATCCGTTGTTATGAAGAACTGCTACGTGCCATCGTCGCCAAACCCGAACAAAACCTGATAGAACTGCCGCTATTAAGCCTGGCTGATAAAGAATCTTTGCAAACCCTCGGACAGGGCAAGCAGGAAGAAACCGACAGCGGCTGCATACATCAGTTAATTGAACAACAGGTGGACAAAACACCCGATGCCATCGCAGTACGCTGCGCCGAACAAAACCTTACTTATCAGCAGCTCAATCAACGCGCTAATCAACTGGCACATTACCTGAAGGCGCAGGGTGTTAGTCGCGGTAAAAAAATAGGCGTCTGCCTCTACCCCTCCGTCGACGTATTAGTCGCCCTGCTGGGTATTATTAAAACAGGTGCTGCTTATGTGCCGATGGATCCGAGCTATCCCGATGACCGACTGATTCATATGCAAAACGATGCGGCCATGCCGGTAACGCTGTGCTGTAGTGAACTCAGCGAACGCTTTGCCAACATGAACAGTGACAGCAAGGTCATCGCCATTAATGAACTGAACGATCAACTGCAGCAACACGACAGCAATAACCCTGTGATGCCCAGTCAAGCCGACGACTTGCTTTATGTCGTTTACACCTCGGGCTCTACCGGCTTGCCAAAAGGTGCAGGTGTCAGACACCGTAACGAGGTCAACCTACTGCGCTGGTATTGTCAGCAATACCAGCTAGGCAAAGACGATAAAGCGTTGATCATCAGTCCACTGGGTTTTGATCTCACCCAAAAGAATTTGTTTGCCCTGCTCAGCTGCGGCGGTGAAGTTGTCTTCCCTGATAGTCGACACTATGACAATCAAGTGATCGAAAAGACAATAAAAGCCCAAGGGATCAGCATGATCAATTGTGCCCCCAGCGCCTTTTACCCTCTGGTGGAATACAGCGCAGACCTCAGCGGCCTAAGTAGTTTACGCTGGGTACTGTTTGGCGGTGAGACCATTCATATGGAGAGGATGCAAAGCTGGTTTGAGCGCTCTGACTGCCAGGTCAAAATAGTAAACATGTACGGCCCGACCGAATGTACCGATATCGCCGCCAGCTATACCATCGACAAGCCGGCTGATTACAAAAAGCCCGGTGTGCCGATAGGTCATCCCAACACAAATATTGAATTGTATGTATTGGATGAACAGCTACAACAAATCCCCCAAGGTGTCATTGGCGAACTACATATTGGTGGTGCGGGAGTAGGTACTGGCTATCTTAACAATGAAGCCATGACTGCGGAAAAGTTTATTGATTATCCCGCCGCACTTGCCTCGCCCTCCCTTGAAGGTCAAAAACTTTATCGCAGCGGCGATCTGGTGCGCTATAACCACGAAGGCGAACTGGAGTTTGTGGCGCGCAGCGACGGGCAGATAAAAATTCGCGGCTTGCGTATTGAACTCGGTGAAATCGAAGCGGCTATCAATCTACAAGCGCAGGTACAGGAAGCGGTAGTTAATACTGTTGAGCATGCCGGCAGCACGGTATTAATTGCCTATGTCGTTAACAAAGACAGTGCTGAAGATTTTGACACAGTGCAGCTACGCAACAGCTTAAAACAAGCGCTGCCTGAATATATGGTACCGGCGGCAATACTACTTATTGAGCAAATTCCCTTAAGCCCCAATGGTAAGGTGGATCGCAAGTCCCTGCCCGCACCGGATGCCGATGCATTTACCAGCACCCGCTATGTGGAACCGGAGGGGGAAGTCGAGCAACAACTCGCCCAACTCTGGGTACAGGTATTACCGCTGGACAAAGTGGGCCGCCACGACAACTTCTTTGAATGTGGCGGGCACTCTTTAATGGCCATTAAACTGGCCACACTGATCCGCGCAGAATTTAAGGTAGAACTACAACTCACCGCCATTTTTGAAATGTCGACCCTGGAAGAGATGGCGGCATTTGTTGACAACATACTTTGGGCCAGACAAGACAATAGCATGATAGATCAAGCAGATAACGAAGACCGCGAGGAATTCGAACTATGAGCAATGTTGTAAAGTTAATATCAGAACTTCGCAAACTGGATATCAAGCTTTACCTCGACGGGGAAAAGCTGAAGATCAATGCGCCCAGTGGAGCACTGAACGATGAGATAAAGGCCCAGCTCAAACTTGAAAAAGAAAACATCATTGATTTTTTAAAGCAGGCTACCCAGGACTCCTCTAGCAAAGTCATTCCCCTAGCAGATCGCAGTAAAAAACTGCCTCTATCCTATCAACAAAACCGCTTATGGATACTAGACAAACTACAGCCTAACCTTGCCGCCTATAATATGCCCAGTGCGCTACGCATCAAGGGACATATTGACGCCGACATAATGGCAAAAACCGTCGAGCAAGTTGGCGAACGCCACGAAATTCTTCGCACCACTTTTTTTGAAGAAAACGGCTTGCCCTTCCAGCAAGTACACCCCGTTGGCCACTGGCCCCTGCAACAGGAAGACTACACTGATACCGCTCCTAGCCAGCGCGACGAAAAAACAATAGCACTGGCAATAGACGAAGCAGAAACACCTTTTAATCTAGCTGAAGGCCCCTTATTCAGAGCCCGACTGATTAGATTTTCCGATGATGATTACCTGCTACTCGCCACCATGCACCACGCTGTATCCGATGGCTGGTCAGTAGATCTGCTGCTAAAAGAAATCACCACTCTCTATGGCAGCCTGTTTGCCGGACTCCCCCACCCACTGCCCGAACTTGCCATACAATATGGTGACTTTGCTGCATGGCAGCAGCAATGGCTACAAGAGGAAGAGGCACAACAACAGCTTGAATACTGGGCCCATCAGCTTAAAGGCGCGCCCCGGCTATCCACCTTTCCCAGCGACCGACCGCGACCTGCCCAGCAAACATTTAACGGTGATCTTTTTCATTTTGAACTCTCCGGCACCCTGTCCAGCAAGATAAAACAGTTAGCACAAAAAAATGACATCAGCCTGTTCATGACCTTGCTAGCGGCTTATCAAATTTTACTTTCACGTTACACACAACAGGACGATCTCTGCATCGGAATTCCAAATGCCGGTCGTGATCGCGCCGGTACAGAGAGCTTGATCGGCTTCTTTGTTAATGTCATGGTTATTCGTGGAGACCTGAGTGGAAACTGTAGTGTTAATGAGTTTCTAAAACGCATACGAAAAACTACGCTGGAGTGTTTTAACCATGCAGACACACCCCAGGAATTAATTCTTGAAGCATTAAACGTAGAGCGAAACCCGGCCTACCCGCCACTAATACAAATCGGTTTTGCCTTGCAAAACATCCTAAGCAATTCTCAGTCCAGCCCACAAAAAATGGGCGAGTTGGAAATAATCCCTGTTAGCCAGGAAAATCATACTGCCAAATACGACATGATTCTCTTCATAAGTGAAGCAGACGATAAACTGCAAGGCAGCATTGAATACAACACGGATCTTTTTGATCCTGACACTATTAACAGTTTAAGCCGCCACTTCACTAACATTTTAGAACAGATTGCAAAAGACCCCGAGCAGCATCTCGACAGTATCGCTCTGACTGATAAAGAAGAGCTGCTAGATCTTCTTGAAGCCAAACCACAACAGTATGAAAAAGTTATTCCCCTGACAGCCACCCAGCGTGATCTCTACCTTGCGCATATTGTAGACCCGGACACCGAAGCTAATTCCATGGGTCAAATATTGGATCTTCCTACATCGGTAAACCCCGAACTGATAAAAGGTGAATTGCAAGCACTTATCAATCACGCTGATATTTTGCGCGCTGACCTGCTACCTGGCAATAAAACCTATATCGACATTGCCTATTGGGGTATAAAAAAACTACAGACAGTCAACTTTACCTACACCGACCTAAGTGATCAAAATCTAGATGAAGCTCAGGCTAAAGAATATATTAACAGCATCATTTACCAACCCTACAATATCAAAAATGATGCCCTCTATCGGTTTGAGTTGATCAAATTAGCTGATCAACATTATAAACTAGTACTGGTCACCAACCACATGTTATTCGACGGCCTGTCGATGACTAGCGCTCTACTAACCATTACTAATAATTATCAGGAAAAACTAAACAATAACAATCCGAGCTTTGAGGCTGATCGTTTCGCTGGCTATGCTACGCAGTCACAACAGCAGTTTGACACGAACAGTCGCCAGCAGTTCTGGCGCGAAAAGCTGTCCAACTGTGAGCCACTTGATATAGCAACGATTGACGAAAGCGACAAAAAAAGCCAGATAATATCAAAACAGCTGATGATGGACCGAGAAGATATTCAGCAAGTACAGAGATTCTGTGAATCTAACGAAATATCAATGCCGCGGTTATTTAAAATGGCATATGGCATTATCATCAATACCTATGCCCGCGCTGAAACAGATTTCTACATACGAGAGACTTTTGCTGGACGTAGCGCAGATTATCGTACGGCTTTGGGCGTCTATCATCAGATGGTGCCTTTTGTATTTCCGCAGGCCTTAATGGCACCTGAGATGCCAATTATCAACTACCTGCAATACGCCAATGACTTCACTCAGAGTATAAAGTCACTTTCTCAACTATCACTGATTCAGCAAAATCGCCTCTCGACCCAAGGCCGACTGGGATTTATGTACAACTTCTACAACTTTCAAAACAAGGTAGATTTTTGCGGAACAGTAGCCTCCATTGAAACTCTGGCTCCCTATGAGCTGTCGGGGCAGATTCAGCTGATCATTGAGAAAATTGGCGACGCTCTTTCTTTTAACCTCCATTACCAGTCCAATGAGTTTAATGATCTGGGGCTTTTAGAGCGCATCATTGATGTTGCAAAACAAATCACATCCGGCGTAAAAACCATTGGCGAAATACGTCTGACCAGCGAAGATGAAGAGCGTTTTCTGGCTAGCTTTAACCCATCGCCACAAGCATACCCCTCTTTACCCGTTCATCGTCAGTTTGAACAGCAGGTAGTAAAAACGCCGAATGCTCCCGCGATCAGCTACAACGATCTTTCCTTGAGCTATGCAGAGCTAAACAGAGAGGCCAACCGCCTGGCCCATCACCTAAGGGCAGAGGGTATCGGTGCCGACAAACTGGTCGGTATCAGCATGGAGCGCTCGCTGGAAATGTCTGTCGCCCTGCTAGCCGTTTTGAAAGCCGGTGGTGCCTACGTACCCTTCGACCCCTCTTTCCCGCAAGAGCGTCTCGGTTTTATGATGGAGGATGCGCAGGTTTCGGTAATGCTCACCCAAAACCATCTAAAAGATCGTCTGCCGCAAAGCTCAGCTACCGTGCTTTGCCTTGATAGCGACAGCGCAATCTGGTCGGAACAGAATGAAGAAAACCCGACTGCCAACACCAACACTACTGATCTGTTTAACGTTATTTTCACCTCAGGATCAACCGGCAAACCCAAGGGCGTGATGGTGCCCCACGAAGGCATTATTAACCGCCTGCAGTGGATGCAAAGCGCCTACCCACTAAATGAAAATGATCGGGTACTACAGAAAACGCCCTACAGTTTTGACGTATCAGTGTGGGAACTGTTTTGGCCGTTGATTGTTGGTGCACAACTGATTTACGCCAAACCGGAAGGTCACAAAGATCCCGGCTACCTGCGCGACATCATTCAACAGCAGGAAATCACCACTCTGCACTTTGTCCCCTCCATGCTGGGCGTCTTTTTGCAAGCAAGCGACATCGAAAACTGCAGCAGCATCCATCGTGTTTTCTGCTCAGGTGAAGCCCTGCAACTGGAACATGAACGCCGCTTCTTTGCCCGCCTGCCCGGCAAAGAGCTACATAACCTGTATGGACCCACCGAGGCCTCGGTTGACGTTTCCTATTTCGCTTGTCAGCCCAACAGCACTTACAGCAGCGTACCTATAGGTAAACCGGTAGCAAACACCCAGCTGCATGTTCTTGGCAAAAATCTCAAACCGGTGCCCCTGGGTATCGTCGGTGAACTCTATATCGGTGGCGTACAACTAGCACGGGGTTATCTCAATCGAGAAGAGCTGACTCGTGAAACCTTTATAGAAAATCCATTTGCATCAGAAGGCCATCCATCACCACGACTTTATAAAACCGGTGACTTATGCCGCTATCTGCCAGACGGCAATATAGAGTATATCGGCCGGGTGGATTTTCAAGTTAAAGTTCGCGGCCTGAGGATTGAACTGGGCGAGATCGAAACCGTATTACATCAACACCAACAGGTGAAAGAAACCATCGTCATCACCAAGGATATGGGTGAAGGCAATGTGGTAATCATCGCCTATCTGGTGCCGCAAGATACTCAGCAGAGTGTGCCTGATAACGCTGAGCTGCGCCACTACCTCGGCGAGCATCTGCCAGAGTATATGATCCCCAATATTTTTATCACCCTGGATGAAATACCACTTTCCCCCAACGGTAAAGCTAACCGCAAAGCCCTGCCCGACCCCAATGTATCAGAGGGAATATCTACTGAATATGTTGAGCCACGCAATGAAACCGAACAACAACTAACGGCAATCTGGCAGGAGGTACTGGGCCACGAGCGAATCGGTGTAAACGATAACTTCTTTGAACTTGGCGGCCACTCCTTGCTGGCCACCCGGGTAGCAGCACGACTGAAAGATGAGTTACAGATCGATTTACCACTGCGCGATCTCTTTGAAGCAAGCACCATTGCGGCACTAGCAGAAAAAATAAATGGCGGAGTTACCAAAAACCTTGCACCTCCAATAACCCCTGTAATTCGCCAAGATATTGAAGCAAACCAACTGCTACTCTCTTACGCTCAGCAACGACTCTGGATTATCGATCAAATCGACCCCGGCAGTCCAATGTTCAATATTGCCTTTTCACTGCGGATTCGTGGTTCTCTTGATGTTGAAGCATTGCAAAAATCTTTTGCCGAAATTATTCGCCGCCATGAAGCACTACGCACCACAATGGCCATGCATGACAACCAGGCTTACCAGAAAATTCATAATGCCAACTTCTGCAAGCTTGAAATATTTGATATCGAGGAGGATGAAGTCGCTCTGATGCAAAGAGCCAGCGACTTTATGCTTGCCCCCTTCGACCTGCAAAAAGGCCCGCTGTTTAAAGCTGAATTATTGCAACTGCCACTGAGTGAATCGCACAACTCTGTATTGATGAT
>JAUXDF010000299.1 GCA_030618505.1 Spongiibacteraceae bacterium
TTTATTCGCTGCCACCATTTGCATCAGGGCATCTTGAACGGGGAAAGTGACACCACCACAATCGGCATTAACCGGAGGGATCGGCAAGGATACCTGGCTGACAAAAGTGACGTTCTGCCCACTAAAAGTGGGCGTTAGCTTGATCTTACCAATATGGTTAAAGTTGGATTTGCAATCCATCTCAACTTTGGTAAAACCCAGATCCTGATTAATCTTGCCATTAATTTGTGTCTGCAGCGGCAGGGAAATTTCAACACTACTGGCTATGCTGTCGATACTGGCAGCACCGGCTGGGCTAATCCTTATCCCGTAGGTGCCCGCCGGCCAGGGAATCCCATCCACCTCCACCAGCGGTTTGTTCAACTGCTGATTTAACAAATGTGTTAGTAACTTGTCGGTAATACCTGACTCAGCTGCACTTGCGTTAAACGCCAAACCTAAGATAAAAGACACACCGGCCATTAACGGCAAAACTTTTTTTAACATCTATGTTCCCTATTCTTTTCAAGACTGCGTTTTCTTGAAGACTAGTATCTCACCTTAGACAAAAAAGAAACAGCATTCACCTTGTTAATTATTGACTTATTCTCAAGCCCTTCAAGAGACCTGTCTGCGAGATAAAAGTTCATAGGCCTCCCTGACCTCTAAAAAACGCCGTGCATTTCCACCTCTATCCGGGTGATGCTGGGAGGCCATACGGCGATAGGACTTTTGCACCTGAGGCCAAGCGGCATCAGGCTCCAACTCCAATACCGCATAGGCTTGCGATTGTTGGTCCTCACTCATATAACGCGACCAGAACGAGCTAAGCAAACGCTGCACCTCATCACTATCGGTGGCCTCGTAGTTGCCCCAATCCAGGTAATAAGCACGTATTTTTTCCTCGGCGATATCACTCGAGAGCACCTTGCCCTCTCCAGCACGATTACCAAAACTATCACCAGAGCTATCACCAGGAAAAACATCCACAAAGCCGATAGCCAAAGGGCCAACCTGCAGGTAAATACTCTCCCGCCACAACTCACCCTGTAACTGGTAAAGAGCATTCATAGTCAAAAAATGGACTTGAAACAACGCCAGCTGGGGCTCATCAGCCATACACGGCCAAGACTGCTGATGGGCTCTCAACAGCGTAATCAATTGGTGCTCACTGAGTGTGCTATCAGCTTCTCTCAACAATCGCAGGATAAGCACTTTGAAGGGGTTATCAGCTAAGGACATTTAATCTGCCAAGCCAATTAATTGTTGTTTTTGTTTTCTGCTTAATTTTTTAATAGCCGCCTCTCTGATACTGGCAGTACTGCGGTTAAAACCTTCTTCACGATAAACCACTTTTACCGGGCTTCTGCCACGAAAGTATTTAGCACCCTTATTGTTACTGTGCTGCAACCAGCGGCGCTCCATATCGATAGTAATACCTGTGTAATAGGTATTGTCGCTAGCCAAAATAATATAGACACTCCACTTATCAGAGTCAGCAGGCATGTGCTTTATCGTCCGGAGAGAAACTTAATACGCTGAAAGATTGTCTCAGGCAACCAGCGCACCACCCACATCACCCAGAGCCAATAACCCGGTACGTAGCGAGTATAGTGTTTTCCCTGCAAACCTTTTAGCATCACACTCACCACCGTATCAATTGTGGAAAACGAAAAGTTTTTCTCATGATCCACGGTCATTGGCGTCACCACCGGCCCGAGCTTAAAACTGTACACCTCCACGCCAGAGCCCCACAGACGGGAGCGCAAACCCTGCAGATAGGTATTTAACGCACCTTTTGCGGTGCCATAAGTATAATTTCGCGGTCGACCACGATCGCCAGCCACTGAGGTCATCACCGCGATCTTGCCAAAACGCTGTTTTTTCATAATCTGGCTGAGTGGAATTAACTGCGCTACGACGCTGAGGAAATTGGTTTGAAACACCTCCTCGGCATGGGCAAAATCCTCCTCACTGCGCAGCTGATCGCCGATATAACCATGCGCCACCAACACCAGATCAATACCACCGAGAATCTGGCAGGCCTCTTTTATATGCGCTGCGGCGCTGACGGTATCGTTAAAGTCCGCTTGGCGAACACCCAGTGCTTTAGTGGCCAGAGACACATTCAAGGCGGCCAGCTTATCGGCGTCCCGCGCCATCAAAAATAAGCTATCACCTTGCAAAGACAGTCGCCGGCACATTTCAGCGGCGATAGCTGATGTTGCCCCAATCACTAAAACTCTACTCATATTCGAACCATAGGATTTATCGTTGTTATTTATCTCGCCCGGCGTCGATATCAAACGGTTTTACGGCTCTCACCCGCCACATCAACAGTAGGGGCACAATGGTATAAGGAATGTTTACAATAAACACCGCCAATAAATTGGCCTCCTGGCGGTTCTTTTCATCCAGAAATTCCCAGCCAAAATACACCACGGTTGAATAGACTATAGCCGAGCCATATAACAGGGCCGGTAGACGAATCGCATTGTCGCCTTTTATCAGAGCGTAGATAAAAAACAGATAACACCCTCCAAATACATAAGCATCAATGGTACACATCACCCTTAACCACAAGGGTGTATCAAGAAATACCGGATCGTAGGATTTGGCGTACCAGTACCATATCTGACCAATAACATCCTGACTCTTGGCCAAATCCACATCAAAGACAATATATTGTTCGAATACTAATGAAGTCAGACAAAATATTGAAAACCAACAGAGCAAAAACAGATCCATCGGTCGTTTTTTGAGGGGTAAGGGTGGGCTTGGAGCTGGCACGGCAAGTACCTCTTTTTTATTGGTGTTCGCCAGGAAACAGGCGTTTATCAGCCACGCCATTTCATTGAAAAAATAAGTACGAGGCTGCCTATCTTACACTAATTTGTTCTGGATCAAACGTACTCGCCCACAACCAGCCCTGCTGAGGCGATATCCCCCCCTAACAGACAGCAATGCTCTTGATATACGTCAAACATTCACAACAACTCACCCCAAAAACCCACAATTATTATAGGAATACAAACTTTCAGTTATTTAAACACCTCTTTGATAGACCGTTTTCTAATCAAACCCTCCAGCTATTGCACTCCACCCGATGATGATTAACAATCCTTAATGTGAGACGACAATAAATAGAGATAATAAATCTGCAGTCATTTCAAGCTCACAAAACAAAAAAACAGGTTCGATGATTGATAACCTGGACCTGATGTTCAAGACCTAATAATTACAGTGGCAAATTTACTGCCAGGAGTTCTGACACCATGAATATCGACGCTTATACAACTATCGAGCTGGCGCTTATCGCTATTACCTGCTTTTTTATTAGTTTTATCGTTGTGGGCTTATACCAGGCAAAAAGAGACTATAAGGCAGCAGTAGCAAAGGAAGACATGGAAATGAACACCCAAATACCCGTCAAAGCGGCCTGAGCCACCGACCAGACCCAAGCCATGCAAACCTGGGTCATTGTTACTATTAACCGTCAAAGCTGATCGGCAAATTTTATCAGCGCTTCGCGAATGATTTTTCGGTTATGCTCACCGGCCACAAACACCACCTGATCACACTCGAGTGCAGAAAGGCTTTGTCTAACAACGTCTTTTGCCTCCATCCACATCTCCTCAGGCACTGCTGCCGAATCAAATCCGCTAAAACCTTGCTGCTGATGAAATTCAGAGCGGGTATAACCTGGGCAACAGCTTTGCACCTTGATACCGCTGCCTTGCAATTCCTTCGACAAGGCCTCAGAAAAGCTATTCAGAAATGCTTTTGTAGCACTATAAACCGCTACATTTTCGCAGGGAACCAAACCAACAAATGAGGACAGATTAATAATCGCCCCTCGCCCCTGCTCTTTCATATAAGGAATCACAGCACGACTTAGAGCCATACTGGTACTAATATGCAGATCAACCATCTGCTGCTGGGATTCAAGCTGCTGCTGATCAAAGGGACCCAGAGTGCCAAATCCGGCATTGTTAATCAGATAAGTTACCGGGCCTTTTTGACGAATCGCCTCAACGACATAACCCCGACTCAGGGGCTGAATAAGATCCAGTGTCATCACATGGCTTTTTACGCCCCAGGTTTTAAGCTCCTCAGCCAATTGCTCAAGGGGCTTTTCACGCCTGGCTACCAGTATCATCTCATCACAACGCGGCGCCAACTGCAGAGCATACTCTCTGCCAATCCCTGAGGAGGCACCGGTAATCAGAGCAACAGTCTTTTCACTCATGCTTACTTTCCTTCTAAAAAAAAATAATTCCTGAGCTATTTATCAGGGGAGCGAGGGACGAGAAAACTACAGCGAGTAGCACAGGCTGTCATTAATTATTTATAAAACAGGATTCAATTAAACTGAAATGCCGTTTCCGCCAACAACTCACCCTCAGCGGTGCGAAGCTCAACTATAAAATCCCCACGCATTTTTTGACTAAGGTATTTTCGCGAATAGCTGCGCCACAGATTACCCCAGACCCCCACCTCAACGCGGGCAAGCTCTTTTTGATTATGCTTCCACAGGTAGACCAAGT
>JAUXDF010000422.1 GCA_030618505.1 Spongiibacteraceae bacterium
AATGTATGTTTACCCTACATGGAACGAACAATAAATCGAAAATCAATTATCGATTGGTGCGATGCGCTTGAGCAGGGGCCTTATCATACTTTGTCGATTGGGGAACGTATCACCGGTTATTCTGTTGAGATGAGAAATGTCCTGGCTTTTGCTGCGGCAAGAACGGAAAGAATACGGATATGTGCTTCCCTGTACGTTTTACCGATGCACAATGCGGTATGGGCAGCAAAGGAAATTGCTACGCTGGATTTATTGAGTGAAGGTCGTCTTACCGTCACCGTAGGCGTCGGTGGGCGCGAAAAAGATTACCGGGCCGTTGGTGCGAACTTTAAAAACCGGCACGCAAGAATGGATGAGCAGATTGCAGTAATGAAGGATATCTGGCAAGGCGGCGTACCTTTTGATGGCTGTGATGAGATCGGCCCAACACCTGTTCAGGTAGGTGGTCCGCCCATATTGGCTGGTGCTATGGGGCCAAAGGCCATTGCCCGAGCGTCAAAGTGGGCTGATGGAATCTATGGGTTTTCAATGAGTAGGGAAAAAGAGGAAACGCAAAAAATATTTTCAATGGCCGAATCTTGCTGGCAGGAAAGTGGGAGAGAGAAAGCACCGCTTAAGGTCGGTGGGTTTTGGTACTCCTTAGCCGATGATTCTCAAGCTCGACTTAAAAACTATGTCTACGACTATATGAAATTTGCCGGTGATGAGATTGCCAATATGGTTGCAAGCGGTGTTACCCGGCATAACCCAAAAAACATTTTGCAGGCAATGGATGATATAGAGTCACTCGGCTGTGATGAACTATATCTCGTCCCAGCTACTGATGATATTGAAGAAGTGCACCGCTTAACAGAATTGTTGGCTAGTCGTTGATGTGTTTGAAATAAACATTCATGGACTCAAGTATGAAGTGCGCTAGCCAGCTCTACATCTATGTTTGTTGATTAATTTTCAGGGTGGCGTATTTTGTAATGTAACTCCTCAAGAAGATCACGTAAATTCTGCATCTTTTCCTCCCCGATAAGCTCTGCATACCCTTGCTGAATAAGGTCCCCAATTTCGGTGCCTTGGGCAATAAGTTTCAAGCCTTTTTGGGTGAACTTAACGATTTTTGCTCGACCATCGGAGGGGTCCGGGGTGCGCTTGAGGTAGCCGAGTCGCTCTATCTCGTCGATGAGCTGCCCCATTGCTTGTTTGGTCATTGATGCGCGCTCGGCCAGTTCAGTTAATCGGGTACCATTGATATCCAGATGTGCGAGCACCGACTGGTGAGATCCTTGAAGTCTGTATCCCGCATCTGAAAATTCGACAAGAGCAGATTGTTGAAAGTCTATGGCGACTTCCATTAGAGATTGGCCAATATTGTTTTTTCGGTAGTATTCGAGCTTGCTTTGGTTGAGTTCTTTTTTTGTCATTATTTACGTCATTACTCTAAATGAGTACCGATAGCCTCATTTACAAATTTTTGTTTCTTGCCGTGTATTGTAGCGCATTTAAGGGCGATATTAGTAGATGAGGTGTTCATCAGGTTTTATAGTAAGAATATTAGTCAATTTTCCTTACTATATCCTTTGAGTTGCATTATATTAGGTACGATTAACAAAAATATCCTATGGCAAACTGATTTGGAAGGTATGGTTTATGAGTCGCTTTCAAGACAAAGTGGTGTTGGTCACCGGCGCCGCATCCGGCATGGGGCGTTCGAGCTGTGCTCGATTTGCTGCCGAAGGAGCAATGGTTTTCGGTATCGATATTGATGAAAAAGGACTGCAGAAATCCGCTGAAGCTATTAATTCAAATGGCGGCAAAATGGAAGTCGCTGTATGCGATGTTTCAAGACAAGAAAACTGTTTTAAAGCCGTCTCTCAGGCGGTGGAATGTTTCGGCAAGTTGGATGTATTGGTGAATGTGGCAGGTATTGTCCGCTTTAATCATACCCCGGACGTTTCTGAGCAGGACTGGAATCTGGTGCTAGCGATCAATTTGTCCGGCCCGATGTTTTTATCCCAGGCGGCAATTCCCCATCTACTGGAGTCGAAGGGTAATATTATCAATGTCGCATCAAACGCCGGGTTGATGGGGCAAGCTTACACGCCAGCCTATTGCGCCAGCAAAGGAGGGCTGCTTCAATTAACCAAGTCCTTGGCGATGGAATTCGTTAAATCACCGATTCGGATTAACGCAGTATGCCCCGGGGGCACCGATACAGAAATGGTTGAGGGCGCTAGATTTCCTGAAGATGTCGATGGCTCGCTAATTTCCCGTTACGTCAGCATTAGGGGAAATGGTAAACCAGAAGACATATCATCAATGATTGCTTATGTTGCCTCTGATGAGGCGAAGATGGTGCACGGTGCTATTATTTCTGTCGATAACGGCATGATGGCAGGCTAAGGCATAACTAGTGCCCATCCAGAAATTAAACAAAGAGGTCATGGCCAACACCAATCTTGCGACTTAAAGGCCTTGGAAAGGCCTAGGAGCTAGGTTGGTGTTGGCCATGATCGGACTAAATTATCGAAAACCACCAGTTTCTGGATGGACACTAACTAGTAATACTTTTTATTTGTATCCGACTTTACGACTAACCCGCTATTTTACATCTGTGGCAGCAGGTTCTGCAGAGCGAAAAGGAGAGTTTAGATGACCCATAATATAATTGTTGAGCGCGACGTGATGGTAACGATGCGTGATGGCGTGAAAGTCGCCGCTGATATTTACCGACCGGACGATGGTGCCGAGCACCCGACCCTGGTTAATCAGCACCCTTATGACAATGACATGTTTCTAGTTGTACATGAATTGCTGTTTAGCCCACTGATTGCGGCACAAAAAGGTTATGTTGTTGTTTCCGCAGAGGCACGAGGACGCTCAGGCTCAGAGGGTGAGTGGAAGCCCTATGGTGACGAGGGCAAGGATGTTTATGATGTTATCGAGTGGGCCGCAGAGCAGTCGTGGTCTGATGGTAATATCGGCCTCTACGGTGCTTGCGCATTAGGCCTGGCAACCTTTCAGGGCGCGGTTGAAAATCCTCCCCACTTGAAAGCGGTGTTTTCCTATATGACCGCCACAGATTTTCATAGTGGCTGGGCTTATTCTGCCGGTGGCGGCTTTGAGCTGGGTTTTCAAATGTCCTGGGTTTGGAAGATA
>JAUXDF010000444.1 GCA_030618505.1 Spongiibacteraceae bacterium
GTTGAGTATCAAAGAAAAACTAAAAACACCGGAACCTTCTCCGCTTTAGTAAGGTAAGCATCACTAAGCTGCTGAAATATAAGGCCTCTCACCGCCCGCACTATTGCATATTCTGGCCCATCTTGATCACCTGTTCTGGAACCATTTGATCACTCATTCTGGTTTTATTTGATCATTTTTTCTGAATTTCCAGAATAGGTGATCAACATCCAGAATCACTGATCAACTGTTTCCAGAATCCCTCGTAATGCATTGATTAATTGATTGTTCTGGCTACGCTCACTCCCTTTTAACAGTGAGGAGCAAGGCCTGTGACATCTAAGAGGTTATCAATGCGTAAAATCAAAGAAGTTCTACGACTACATCATGAAAGTGGACTAAGCCGGCGCAGTATCGCTCAGGTACTCAACGTCAGTTATGGCAGCATCGCCAACTACCTTACACGTGCGCAAACAGCTGGACTAAGCTGGCCGCTACCGCCTGACATGGATGAGCGCACTCTAGGGCGATTACTATTCCCTAGCCAAGCAATCACCGGTCAGCGGCGCTTTGTCGAACCGGGCTTTCTCACCATACATCAGGAGTTAACGAAAAAAGGGGTTACCAAGCAACTGCTATGGCAAGAGTACCGGGAACAACATCCCGATAATGGCTACAGCTACGCCCAGTTCTGTCACCGCTACCTTGAGTGGCTAGGCTGCCAGAAGCGAAGCATGCGTCAACTGCACATAGCAGGCGAGAAACTGTTTGTGGATTACTGCGGTCCAACAATGGAGGTGATTAACCCGGATACCGGTGAAGTGAGACAGGCGCAAATCTTTGTTGCCGTGCTGGGTGCATCCAACTATACCTTTGCCTGCGCGAGCTGGAGTCAGAAACAGGAGGACTGGCTCAATGCCCATGTGCAGGCCTTTGAATTCTTCACAGGCGTTCCTGAGATCATTGTGCCAGATAATTTAAAGAGCGCTGTGACCAAAACTCATCGCTACGAGCCCGACATTAATCCTGCCTATCAGCAATTGGCTGCACACTACCAGGTAGCGATTGTGCCAGCACGCCCTTATAAACCGAAGGATAAGGCGAAGGCAGAAGTGGCGGTACAAATTGTTGAGCGCTGGATTATGGCACGACTGCGCCATCAGACCTTCTTTACCTTGGCGTCACTGAATCAGGCCGTTCGATTGCTGCTTGATGATCTGAACCTGCGCCCCTTTAAAAAATTGCCCGGCAGTCGCAGAAGCCAGTTTGAACAGCTGGATCTGCCCGCACTACGGCCATTACCACAACAAGCGTATCAGTACGCCGAGATTAAAAAAGCCCGTGTTCATATCGACTATCACATTGAATACGACAAACACTATTACTCAGTACCTCATCATCTGGTAAAGCAAACCGTGGAGCTGCAAGCTTCTGCCTCAATGGTTGCTGTATATAGCCATGGCAAGCGAGTGGCCTGTCATTCCCGCAGCCATCGTCAAGGCGCTCACACCACCTGCGCGGAACACATGCCCCAAACCCATCGCGCCATCAGTGAGTGGTCGCCAGAGCGTTTTTTAAATTGGGCGGGTGATATTGGTGATGAGACCCGCCAGGTGGTTAATCACATTCTTGAGGAAAAACGTCATAAGGAGCAAAGCTATCGACGTGTACTGGCGCTGCTGAGCAATGCAAAGAAATACGGACGTGAACGTTTAAACAAAGCATGTGCCAGAGCACTGGCCATTAACTCACCGACACGCAGCAGCGTGCAATCCATTCTAAAGCAGGGTCTGGATCAAGTCGCTCTGGAAGCACCACATGAAGCGGTGCAAGAAGAGCTTGAACTAGATAATCACGAAAATGTCCGTGGCGAAAATTATTACCACCACTAACAACACGACCGCATTCTGCGCTTATTCAAGGAAATAGATTATGCTTAACAACCAAACCATACAAACACTGCGACAGCTTAAACTGACTGGCATGGCCGATGCGCTCGAGCAACAGCTTGCCCAGCCATCAACCCACGCTGAACTGTCTTTTGACGAGCGCCTGGCGTTATTGGTCGATCGGGAAAAAACCTACCGCGACAACAATAAAGTTGCCCGCCTGCTTAAAGCGGCCAAGTTAAAGTTGCAAGCCAACCCGGAAGATATCGATTACAGCCACCCTCGCGGATTAAACAGAAGCCAATTCGCTGATCTGCTCAGTAGTCAGTGGATACACCAGCACCACAACGTCTTGATCACTGGCCCCACGGGCTGCGGTAAAACCTATCTTGGCTGTGCCCTGGCAAACCAGGCCTGTCGCCATGGATTATCGGTGCGCTACTTCCGTACCTCACGGCTGCTCGAGGCCCTGAGTATCGCCCATGGCGATGGCCGCTTCGCCAAACTAATACAGCAGCTCGCCAAAACCGATGTTCTGGTACTTGATGACTGGGGGCTGGAAAAACTCACACTGGGGCAGCGCAATGATTTACTGGAAATAATGGAAGACCGTCACGGTCTTCGCTCAACATTAATCACCAGCCAACTGCCCGTTACTCAGTGGCACAAGGCCATCGGTGACGCCACCTTAGCCGATGCTATTCTGGATCGGTTATTACACAACAGTCACAAGCTAAAACTGAAAGGAGAATCAATGAGAAAAACCAGGAGTACAATTACTGAAGTTGATCAGCAGGAGTGCTAATATCCTGACTCGAGCATTACGAGGTGCAAGTGATCAACTTGCGCCGGAATGACTGATCAACTTCGCCAGAATCCGCAACTTTGGGGGCTTGAAGAAAAAGAGTCCATTTCACTGCTGAACTTCAACATCGAATCAAGCACGCCCTCTGCCCATTGAATAGTAATAGGGTTGTTGTGTGACACATCTCCC
>JAUXDF010000032.1 GCA_030618505.1 Spongiibacteraceae bacterium
TTGGTTAGTTGGCGAGTTGCCTGAAAGCCATTGAGTCCAGGCATTACAATATCCATCAATACCAGATCGGGTAGTTCTTTTTTAGCCAGCGCAACACCTTCTTCCCCGCTCTCGGCAGCCAAAACTTCATAGCCATTACGGCTAAGCATATCTGTCATTTTGTAGGTTTCCGTGGGTGAATCATCCACGATTAACAC
This sequence comes from Spongiibacteraceae bacterium, assembly GCA_030618505.1. GTDB lineage: Bacteria > Pseudomonadota > Gammaproteobacteria > Pseudomonadales > PIVM01 > JAUXDF01. Next base: position 198 of record JAUXDF010000032.1, read on the forward strand.
TCGAGTCATGCAACCTCCGTACTCTTTTATAATGCTCTACACACTCGCTATTAATATGTAATGCTGCAGGGATCTATTTGTTAATATGGTTTTCTATCGCGCCCAGCAATTCGTTTTTACTAAAAGGCTTGGTTAAATACTGGTCAGAGCCAACAATCCTGCCCTTGGCCTTATCAAACAAGCCGTCTTTGCTGGACAGCATAATGACCGGCGTAGACTTAAACTCTGAATTGTTCTTAATCAGTGCGCAGGTTTGATAACCGTCCAGACGAGGCATCATAATATCGACGAAGATGATATCAGGCCGGGTATCGGCTATTTTGGCCAGGGCATCAAAACCGTCTGTAGCGGTGATGACGGTGCAGCCGACTTTTTTTAACAAAGTTTCAGCGGTGCGACGAATAGTCTTACTATCGTCGATAACCATGACTTTTAGATTTTCAAAATTGACATCCATTCCAGTGGCCTTGAATCTATTGATTGGATGCGCCTTCTCAGGCACTATTTGTTTTCTAACAATTCTAGCTTATAGGGCTTACTTATTGATTTTAAACGACACCTTTTAACACAGAAATGTGACGTAATCTATAAGATCAATGGCGAATACTGTTATTAGCCCTGCCATTTGGTTGTTTTTTAGGTGTAAAAAATCTGCATTTCAAGCAGCGCACCTTTTTTCCAACAAGATAAATTAATAGTATAGAAATCGTTAAAAATAAAGCTGACAATGACCGGAAAACGAGACGAGTTCCCAAATGACTAAAAAACTTGGTGTAGTAATGGATCCGATACAGGCCATTAACTTCAAAAAAGACAGTACGCAGGCGATGTTATGGGCGGCTCAAAACCGGGGTTGGAGCCTGTTTTACATGGAGCAAAGTGATCTGTTTATTGAAAATGGTGAGGCTTGGGCTAGCATGCGAGCTTTGCAGGTATTTGATGATGCCCAGTGCTGGTATCAATTTGAGTCCGCGCAGGAGCAAAAGGAGCCGCAAAAATTGGCAGACCTTGATGTGGTGCTGATGCGCAAGGATCCGCCCTTTGATAATGAGTATATTTATTCCAGCTATATTCTCGAGGTTGCCGAGCGCGAGGGCTGTTTTGTCGTTAACAAACCTCAGAGCTTGCGTGATTGTAATGAAAAGATTTTTGCGACTCAGTTTCCCCAGTGTTGCCCGCCGGTATTGGTTTCAGCTGATCCTCGGCGCCTGCGTGACTTCCATCGTAAGCATGAGGATGTGATCTACAAGCCTCTGGACGGTATGGGAGGTAGCTCAATATTCAGGGCTAAAAAAGATGACCCCAATATCAGTGTTATCATAGAAACCCTCACTGGGCACGGTCGTATCAGTATCATGGCACAACGTTTTATTCCCGAAATTGTTCAGGGTGACAAACGTATTCTGATGATAGACGGCGAGCCTGTCCCCTACGCTTTGGCAAGGATTCCGGCCAAGGGCGAAACCCGGGGCAATCTGGCCGCCGGTGGCAGGGGCGAGGCTTTGCCCCTATCCGAGCGTGATTACTGGATTTGCCAACAGGTCGCTCCTACCTTGCGCGAAAAAGGGTTAATATTTGTAGGCTTGGATGTCATAGGTGATTACCTTACTGAAATTAATGTTACCAGCCCGACCTGCATCCGGGAGCTCGACAAAGCTTATGATTTGGATATCGCCGGACAATTGATCGACTGTATAGAAAGGAAAATTGAAGAGAGACTCGCTACATAACCATGCTCAGTCCTGATCCTTCTGCCAATAGCTACGACCGACTGGGTTTTACCATCAGTCTGGCGTTGGCGATGCATGCGGCCATTATTCTTGGTATCGGTTTTGCGCCTAATGATCCCGCATCGCAGTCGGGTGTCTCGCGTTTGGAGATTACCTTGGCTCAACATAGCAGTGACAGTGTTGATAAGGCAGATTACCTGGCTCAGTTAAATCAGCAGGCTAGTGGAACGCAAGAGCATAAGGCTGAGCTTACCACTACCCAGCAGGCAGAATTTCACGACACGGTGATTCGTGACATCAGTCCGGTGTTACAAAGCAGTGGTGTGCCGTCTGAACCCCAGCAGCAAACTCCACAGCTAAGCACGCAAAAAAGCCAATTTAAGGTTAACAAGCAAGACCAGCAGCAGGATGATCAAGTTCGGGTAGCCAATGCTTCGCTGAATTTGCTCCAGCGTCAGCTTGAAATTGCCAGTTTGGAGGCCAGGCTTGATGAGCAAAAACAGGCCTTCGCCAAACGGCCGCGTATTCATCGCCTGACCTCGGTGGCGACCCAGGCAAGTGTGGATGCGCAATATCTTTATGCCTGGCAATCGCGTATCGAAAAAATCGGCAATCAACACTACCCCGAGCGAGCCAGGCAGCAAGAGCTCTATGGCAGCCTGCGGCTGCTGGTCTCCATCAACGCCAGCGGTAGTGTGCATAATATTGAGTTGTTGCACTCATCGGGCCACCGTGTGCTGGATGATGCCGCCATGCGCATTGTTCGGGTGGCGGCGCCTTTTCCTGCATTCTCTCCGTCAATGCGCAAGAAAGCCGATATACTGGAAATTATCCGTACCTGGCATTTCAAGAAAAATCGTTTTACTTCAAGCAGCTAGCCTAAAATTTGAGAATAATCAGCGAGTGGCGTTACTGAAGTCTTGCTTGTCTTTACTGCAATTGCCCCCAATACTGTAGCCATGGAGACTGAGAACAGTGATACATTTTTAAAAGACCATTTTCTGATTGCGATGCCGGGGCTTAATAACTCCATTTTTGCACACAGCGTCACTTATCTTTGCGAGCACAATGACGGTGGTGCAATGGGGATTATTATTAATCAGCCGCTGGATCTTAGTGTGGATGATATTTTTCAGCATCTGAATATTAAGGATATTCAAGCACCACACCCGGAGCGTGTTATGGCCGGAGGCCCGGTGGATACCGGTCGTGGTTTTATTTTGCACAGAACGGATCAAGAAAACCAGCGCTGGCAATCATCGCTGCAAATAACCCCTGAGCTGCAACTGACCAGTTCGGTCGATATCCTGGAGGCTATTGCCCAAGGCGATGGGCCGCAGGATAAACTGATCGCGCTCGGCTATGCGGGCTGGGGTGAAGGTCAGCTTGAAAGTGAAATAGCCGACAATGCCTGGTTGACCATACCTGCCGATAGCAGCATTATTTTCGATACAATTTGTGATCAGCGCTTACAGGCTGCCACTGCACAACTGGGTATAGACTTGAGCTTGATCGCACCGAATGCGGGTCACGCCTGAAGAAGTAAGCCTTTTGTTTATCTGCTCTTTCCTTTATCGACTACTCTCACAAGGTCATCATGATCAAATTTAAGCAATATGTCTTCTGAGCTGCATTTATCACGGCAAGCGGTAAGCGGTCCTGTGATGGGTTTTGATTATGGCACCCGTTCCATTGGTGTTGCCATCGGACAGCTGCTGACGGGCACAGCGTCGCCCCTGACGCCACTGCGTGCCAAAGACGGCATTCCTGACTGGCATCAGCTGGAAAAACTTTTACAAGAATGGCAGCCTACGGAGCTGCTTATCGGTTTGCCGCTGAATATGGACGATACCGAGAGTGAGTTTTGTCGCCGGGCGCGTAAATTTTCCCGCCGGCTGCATGGACGCTTTGGCTTGCCTTGCACCCTCTGGGATGAACGCTTAACCACCCGTGAGGCCAAAGAGCTGGCGGGTCATCATGGTGACTATCGCAACAAGTCGGTCGATAGTATTGCTGCGGTATTGCTTTTGGAGAGCTGGCTGGCAGAGCAGCCATCAGCGTAAGCATGCCGTTAACAGCAAAAATGAATAAAACAAATGACTATAAAATTAGATGAGGTGCTTTTTCACCAGCTGCTTTTGAAGGCGGGAGATAGCCTGAGAAAACGTAGCCACCTTAATATCCATAAAGACTTCAATGAACCGGTGCAACGCTTGTGCATTGGCATGAAAAAAGGCACCTATGTTCGTCCACATCATCACCCTGCCCGAAATAAATGGGAGCTGATAATAGTTTTAAAGGGCAAGCTTGCTTTGCTTATATTTGATAGTCAGGGTGTCGTAACTGAGCGTATTGTTTTGGGGCAAGGAGAGGTGTTAAGTGCCATTGAACTGCCGGCAAACACTTGGCACACAGTATTTCCATTAACGGATGAGGCTATCATCCTAGAGGTTAAAGAAGGTCCCTACATACCTGCCGAGCCGAGCGATTTTGCCTCCTGGGCGCCGGAGGAAAATACGCCGGAGGTAGAGGGTTTTCTGAGCTGGCTAGCACATGCAAAACCTGGGCAGAGCTGCGCGCAGGCATCTATTTGAAGATGGCTAATTGATAAGGTATGATTTCGCAGGTTTGGGAGAAATAATAGAGGGACACTTGATGTGAAGCATTCGTTCGGCATTCTAGTTGCAAGCCTTGGTTTTGTTGCCTCTCAAGCATCAGCATCAGAAGAGGATGACTTGTTTTCTCTGTCTTTAGAGCAGTTGATGCAACTAAAAATATATTCCGCCAGTAAATCCTATCAAGCAGTTGAAGATATTCCCGCCAGTGTCGTTATTATTAACCGAAAACAAATTGAACAAATGGGTTATACCACCCTTGATGAGATTCTCCAGCATGTCCCTGGTTTCTATCTGATCGATAATTACGAAAATCAGCTTGTTGGCGTGCGTGGCAGTATTGGCGGCAATTTGGCGTATTTGGTAAATGGTATACTGCGCCACCCCACCAACGTTCCCACTCAAACATCGGTTGACCGTGGGCGCATGAATATCCCCGTTGAGTCCATCGACAGAATTGAAATAGTACGAGGATCCCAAGCCGTCACCTACGGAAACAGTGCGTTTTACGGTTCTATCAATATTATTACCAACAACACCGATAACACTAGTCAGGTATCAATTTCAGCAGGGGACAATCAACAAGGCCGATTATTTGCCCGGGCAACTCAAGTCTACGATAGAGGCAGTGTGGTGGTTAATGCCGGTTACTGGCAAAGTGATGGCATTGGTGGTGATTTAGTCGATACCATGGATGAGGAAAGTTTTGCCGCACTCCACCCCGCTATGCGCACTTCTCTGGACGGATTGTTATCCCATGAGAATTACAACCTTGATTTGTCTGGCAAGCTCGATAACTTCTATTCTAATATACTTTATTCTCAAATGAATTACGGTTTTTACGTATTTACGCCTTCTTACGATGAAGGTAATTTATTGCGTTTAAAAGACCGTTTGTTTGCGCTGGGTTACGAAGATGAGGTAGGCGAGCAATGGTCTTACACGCTGGAGTATATCTACAGCCATCAAAGTTATGATGTGGACCAATTTGATTTTGCTGTGCCTGATTTTTCAGGGGCCGGTCAATCTCAGTATTCCAAACGTCAGGCTATTGATGCCTACGGAAAATACCAGCTAAATAAATCAGCCAGCCTCTTGCTTGGCCTTTGGTATCAAACGGTTAAGAGCAAAAATGATGTGTCACTTCCTGTGCCTGTTTCTGTATTTCGATCAGACAGTACAGATGATTTCATCTACAAAGACATCTATAGCAAGTTTGATTATTCACCCAATCAAACGCTGGATCTTAGCTTGGGTGTCAGATATCACCACGTTGACGACTATACCTCGCACCTTGATGATGGAACAACAAAAAGCAGCATCAGTAGTGAGTCAAGTGATGTGTTTTTGCCACAAGCCAGCGCTGTATATCACCTCAATGCCCGCGATCGTTTAAAGCTCTTATACGGCAAAGCAAATCAGACACCGCGTATTTCTTCAAGCAACCAAAAAGATGAAGTTATAGAAAATCTGGAAATTCAGTATTTATTTTTCCACAATAATATTCTGGTAAATAGCTCACTGTTTTTAAATAAGATAGAAAATCTGCAACGCGTTACACAAACCATAAAAAATGGCCAGGTTGTTAAAACATATGACAACAGCGGGAAATTGGAAGTATACGGTTTGGAGTTCAGTTTACGCCAGGAGATAAGTGAAAGATTTTATTACAACCTGAGTGCAAGCTATCAGTCGTCCAAAGATGTTAATAACCCCTCGCTCGATCCCGGTTACTCACCACGCTTTTTAGCAAAGGCTGACGCCAGCTATTCGATAGCCAATTATACCTTTAGTATTCTTATGGATTACGTTGGTTCAATGAGCGCTGATTGGCAATTTAGTGATACCGTTTTAGGAGAAACCTATCGTATTGGGAATGATGTCGACGCTTATACAAACCTTGGTTTTAATGTGCGCTACGATATGGAAAATGGAATATACGCCAGTTGTAAGTTCTCAAATTTGCTCAATGAAGACATTCGCTACCCCGCCACAGAGCTTGTTGATTTTGAAGGGGGTGGTTTTGGTCACGAACGCCACTTTTTGATGTCTTTAGGTTATAAATTCTAAACCGGTATTTCTCTGGTGGCCTGAGTGGAGGCCTATCTCTTACACTCAAGCTCGCCGGAACTGGATTAATAATAAACTATTATTACCTCATCCCTAAAACATTCGCCCCTTATCTTCTTCGCCATCATCCTGCATTTGCAAGCCGGTGCTGGAATCATCGCTCAGATCATCGTTATCAGAGTCGAGCTTGATCATCAGGCGTAAATCATTGGCGGAATCGGCATGGGCGAGGGCATCTTCGTAGGTGATTTCACCGGCCTTGTAGAGTTCAAACAGCGCCTGGTCAAAGGTTTGCATACCCAGTTCATTGGATTTAGCCATCAGTGGTTTTAAGGAAGTTACATCACCTTTGCGAATCAGATCTGATGCCAAAGGTGTATTTAACAAAACCTCAACGACAGCGCGACGTCCTTTGCCATCTGGCGTTGGTATTAACTGCTGGGCGACCATCGCCTTCAGGTTTAATGATAAATCCATCCATAACTGCTGGTGCCGCTCGGGTGGGAAAAAGTGCATGATACGATCAAGCGCCTGGTTGGCGTTGTTGGCATGTAGGGTACACAGGCAGAGGTGGCCGGTTTCAGCAAAGGTAATCGCATGCTGCATGGTCTCTCGGGTGCGCACCTCACCGATCATGATGACATCGGGTGCCTGACGCAGCATGTTTTTCAGTGCCACCTCAAAACTTTCGGTATCAATTCCAATTTCTCGCTGGGTAACAATACAGCCGGCGTGCTGGTGGAGATATTCTATCGGATCCTCCACGCTGATAATGTGACCCTTACTGTTACGATTGCGGTGACCAATCATTGCTGCCAGTGAGGTGGATTTACCTGCACCGGTAGCACCAACAAAGATCACCAGACCACGTTTGGTCATTGCCAGATCCTTGATGATTTCAGGTAAGCCCAGGTCATCAACCAAGGGAATATTGGATTCTATGCGTCGTAATACCATGCCCACCAGATTACGCTGATAAAAGGCGCTGACGCGAAAACGGCCAACACCACGAGCGCTGATGGCAAAGTTGAGCTCCTTGTCGCGAATGAACTCCTTTCGCTGTGTCTCGGTCATCACACTGAGCACAGTCTCTCGGCATTTCTCTGGCGTAAGCTTAGTGGTGGTAATCGGGATCAGACGACCATTCACCTTGATACTGGGGGCAACACCAGCGGTAATAAAAAGATCTGATGCCCCTTTTTCTACCACTACTTTTAATAAACGATCTACATCCACAATTTCATCCTCTTAAACTGTTTTTACCATTGCATCCGGTCAATTAGAAGTTCTCTGGCATGCGGGCTTTTTCACGTGCCGCATCACGGGTAATCAAGCGTTTTTCGACCATATCTTTCAGGCATTGATCCATCGTCTGCATGCCCAGGCTGGCACCGGTTTGAATCGCAGAGTACATCTGTGCCACCTTGTCTTCGCGAATCAGGTTACGAATCGCCGAGGTGCCAATCATAATTTCGTGGGCGGCAACCCGGCCGCCATTGGCTTTTTTAATTAATGTTTGTGCAACCACCGCCTGTAGTGACTCGGATAACATCGAGCGCACCATGGATTTTTCTTGCGCCGGAAATACATCGATAATACGGTCAATGGTTTTGGCTGCCGAGGTAGTGTGCAAGGTGCCGAAAACCAGGTGACCGGTTTCAGCCGCAGTTAATGCCAAGCGGATGGTTTCAAGGTCACGTAATTCGCCGACCAAAATAATATCTGGGTCTTCACGAAGTGCCGAGCGCAGTGCTTCGTTAAACCCGTGGGTGTCGCGATGGACTTCCCTTTGGTTCACCAAACATTTTTTGCTTTCATGAACAAATTCGATGGGGTCTTCAATGGTGAGAATATGGTCGTATTTGTTGTCGTTAATGTAATCAACCATCGCCGCCATGGTGGTACTTTTACCTGAACCGGTGGGGCCGGTGACCAGCACCAGTCCGCGTGGATTCATCGAGATATCACGAAATACCTGTCCCATTCCCAAATCTTCCATGGTCAGGACCTTGGATGGAATGGTTCGAAACACACCGCCGGCACCGCGATTATGGTTAAAGGCGTTAACACGAAAGCGGGCAACACCGGGCACTTCGAATGAGAAATCAGTTTCCAGAAACTCCTCGAAATCCTTACGCTGCCGGTCGTTCATGATTTCATAAATCAGCGCGTGGACTTCTTTGTGTTCCATCGGTGGCAGGTTGATCCGCCTGACATCACCATCGACACGAATCATCGGTGGCAAGCCTGCAGACAGGTGTAAGTCTGATGCGTTTTGCTTTGCACTAAATGCCAATAGCTCTGTTATATCCATTATTATCCTCAATACCGACTATTTGTGAGCTAAAACCTAAAGCTCATCAGATGATCCACAAATGTGTAACAAGCAGGTAAGATAGCCTGCTCTTTTGTCTCTGCGCCCTTACTTCTATATTGTGGCTGGAGTGCCAAGCCAAGAGCGCATTTATGCCTAACATAGAACACAATATAGCAAAGCTTTACCAACGCATTGCCACAGCGGCAGAAAAAAGCGCTCGCAAGCCTGAATCTGTGCTTTTGTTGGCAGTTTCCAAAACACGCTCAGTGCAGGAAATACGTACAGCCTATCAACTAGGTTTAAACCATTTTGGCGAAAATTACCTTCAGGACGCCTTAGATAAGATAGAACAATTAAAGGATTTGGCCATTTACTGGCATTTTATTGGTCCTCTGCAATCGAATAAAACCCGTTTGGTGGCAGAAAATTTTGACTGGGTGCATACCATTGACCGCCTTAAAATAGCCCGGCGGCTGAGCGATCAACGTCCCTCGGGTAAAAAAGCACCACTGAATTGTTGTATACAAGTGAATATTGACAGGGAGGCGAGCAAGTCCGGCCTCGCTGCTGAGGAGCTTGAGAAACTGGCCCGGCAGATGCTGGAACTACCTCATCTGCGCTTGCGGGGGCTGATGGCGATACCGGCGCTAAGCAATGATCATCAGCAGCAATCACAAAGTTTTGCCAAGATGACCACATTACTGCGACAATTGCGCGCACAGATACCCGCTGCGGCCCCCCAGCTCGACACGTTGTCGATGGGGATGTCGGCGGATATGGAGTTAGCCATTGAAGAGGGAGCCAGCATTGTTCGTATCGGCACAGCCCTGTTTGGCCCGCGCAGCCCGATTAAAGATAAATTTTGAATATTTAAGAAGGAATAACACGTGAGTGAGCCCAAAATCGCCTTTATTGGTGCCGGTAATATGGCTGGCGCTATCATTGGTGGCCTGATTGCCAAAGGTTATGCAAAAGACAAAATTTGCGCAGCTGATCCGCTGGCTGAAAACCTGCAAAAATTACAGCAAAGTTACGGTATTAGTGGATACCAGAATAATGACGAGGCGATTGCCGAGGCCGAGGTTGTAATTCTGGCCATTAAACCCCAAATAATGGCGAAGGTTGCCGAGCAGATCAAAGGCGCGATTAATGCTCGACAGCCACTGGTGATATCTATTGCCGCCGGGATTACGCTCTCGTCCTTGCAACATTGGCTGGGTGATCGCTTGGCCATGGTGCGTTGTATGCCCAATACGCCGGCACTGGTATTAAGTGGTGCAACGGCTTTATTTGCTAATGACTGCGTTAGCGAGCAACAGAAAGGTTGGGCAGATCAGCTTTTGTCGGCTATCGGTCTGGCGCTTTGGGTTGAGGATGAAGCACAACTGGATGCCGTTACCGCCGTTTCGGGCAGTGGTCCTGCCTATCTCTTTCTGGTTATGGAAGCTATGATAAGCGCCGGTGAGCAGCTCGGGCTTGATAAAACATTGGCTGAGCAGCTGACCCTGCAAACCGCCCTGGGGGCTGCCAAAATGGCCATGGCCAGCGATGTCGATGCGGCAGAATTAAGGCGGCGTGTTACTTCTCCGGGAGGCACCACTGCAGCGGCCTTGCAGGTTTTTGAGGAAGGACAATTCCAGCAACTGTTTAGCGATGCCCTGTCTGCCGCCGAGGCGCGCTCAAAGGCGATGGCAAAGGAATTAGGTGCTTAATTTGTAGGGTGCGCCTAAAAGAGGGCACAAGCGGCCCCCGCACCGTTGGGTCCAATCTTGGTGCGGAGGCCACACCCTACGACCATTCATATGTAACTTACTACGTGGAGTAACCCATGGCACCAGCGCTGCAAGAGGCCCTGATTTTTATTATTCAAACCGTGTTACAGCTATACCTGATGGTGGTATTGCTGCGCTTTTTGCTGCAGGTGGCCCGGGCGGATTTTTACAATCCTATCTCCCAGTTTATTGTTAAAGCCACCAACCCTCCCCTGAAACCGCTGCGTCGTATTATTCCGGGGCTAGGCGGCTTTGACCTAGCCTCTCTGGTACTCGCCTTATTGGTGCAGCTGGTGGCCATTTGGTCGGTGGCAGCACTCTATGGCCTGGGTTTTCTTAATCCGCTAATAGCACTGACCTGGGCGATTGCCGGTACCGTTGCCTTTATCATCAATATCTTTTTCTTTGGGCTGATTATCTCCGTTGTTGTCAGCTGGGTGGCGCCGGGCAGTCATCATCCCATTATTATCCTGGTGCACCAGATACTGGAACCGCTGATGGGGCCTATTCGTCGTCTGATCCCCTCCATGGGAGGCCTTGATATCTCACCCATTTTTGCCTTCCTGTTCCTTGAAGTGCTGCGTATCTTTCTGCGTTATGTGCCGGTAAACTCCCAGCTTGTGCTGGGTATCTAAGGGCGCTCTGTGGCTGAGAGCTACTACCGCTGGCAGACTTCAACCTTGCTGCTTTTCTGTCACCTGCAGCCCAAAGCCAGCAAGGATGAGTTTGTTGGCTTGCATGGTGAGCGATTGAAAATTCGTATCACCGCGCCTCCCGTCGATGGCAAAGCCAATAAACAGCTAGTTGCCTTTTTGGCTAAACAGTTCGGCGTTAGTAAGCAGCAGGTCACTATTAGCAGCGGGGATAGCGGACGGCAAAAAACCGTGCAGATTCACCGGCCAGCAAAATTACCGCCATCGTTGGACATAAAACCCTTTGCTGATGAGACGTGCTAATAAAACGCCGGGGAGAAGCGCATTGTCTGCTTGCACCCTTGGGGCTTCGTTATTAGACTGGCCTTCCTGATTATTCAAGAGATTTATTTAGGATCAATGAGCTCAAACTCCGTCGGTATTGTCAGTCCCGAAACTTTCCGGTTCGATCAAGCGCTGGTATTTGCCAGTGGGCGCTCGTTGCCGAATTTTGAGCTGGTGGTTGAAACTTATGGTGAGCTTAACAGCGACAAAAGTAACGCCGTACTGATCTGTCATGCCCTAAGCGGGAACCATCACGCCGCCGGCTTTCACCACAAAGATGAGCGCAAGGCCGGCTGGTGGGATGCCTATATTGGCCCTGGTAAACCGATCGATACCGATCAGTTTTTTGTGGTTTCTTTAAATAACCTCGGCGGCTGTCACGGCAGCACAGGCCCTAATACCATTAATCCTGAAACTGGCAAACCCTGGGGGCCAGATTTTCCCACCCCGAGGGTGCGCGACTGGGTTCAGAGTCAGAAAATATTAATGGATCGACTGGGTATTGAGCAGTGGGCCGCTGTTATTGGTGGCAGCCTGGGAGGAATGCAAGCGATGCGTTGGGCTTTGGATTACCCGGACAAATTACGTCATTGTATCGTTATCGCTTCGTCCCTGAAGCTGACTGCGCAGAATATTGCCTTTAACGAGATTGCCCGCCGTGCCATTGTCTCGGATTATAACTTCAAGGATGGACGCTATCTCGAACACCAGCTAATTCCCAAGCAGGGGCTGGCGCTGGCCAGAATGGTTGGCCATGTTACCTATCTTTCCGATGATGCCATGGCCGATAAATTTGGCCGCGACCTGCACAATGGCTCTTTTCAGCAGGGCGAGGAGAGCAAGGTCGAGTTTCAGGTACAAAGTTATTTGCGCTATCAGGGGGATGCCTTTTCTGAAAGCTTTGATGCCAACACCTATATATTGATGACCAAATCGCTGGACTACTTTGATTTGGCCCGGGAATATAACGATGATCCAGTCAGTGCCTTTAAAAATGCGCGCTGTGGTTTTATGGTGTTCTCCTTTACCAGTGACTGGCGTTTTGCTCCCCAGCGTTCGAGGGAAATTGTCGATGCCCTGGTTGCTGCCAGAAAGTCAGTAAGTTATGCAGAAATTGAATCAAAATATGGTCACGATGCATTTTTATTACCCAATCAACGTTACCAGGATGCGTTTAGAGCTTATATGAATCGTGTTGCCAAGCAGGAGCAAAGCTGATGCGCTCGGAATTGGATATTCTGCAAAACTGGATTCATCAGGATAGCCGCGTTCTTGATCTCGGTTGTGGTGACGGAGCTCTGCTGGAAATGCTTCGCCAAAACAAGCAGGTGCAAGGCCTTGGTTTGGAAATTGATCCTTACAATATTACCCAATGCATTAGTCGGGGAATCAACGTTATTGAACAGGACCTTGATGAAGGGCTGGGGAATTTTCAAAACGACAGCTTTGACACCGTGGTGATGACACAGACTTTGCAGGCGGTGCGTTTTCCCCATTTGGTGCTGGATGAAATGTTGCGTATTGGCAAGCAGTGTATTATTACTTTTCCTAATTTTGGTCATTGGCGCGCGCGGCTTTATCTGGCAACACAGGGGAAAATGCCAGTCTCAAAATTTATGCCCTATACCTGGTATGACACCCCTAATATCCACTTTTGTACGGTGAAGGATTTTGAATTTCTCTGCTGGCAGAAGAATATCGATATTGTTCATCGAGCTGTTGTTAATCAGGAAAACAAACGCTCTGCCATTGCCCGGCGTTGGCCAAATCTGTTTTGTGCCACCGCTATTTATCAGGTTTCCAAGTAAGGGCTGCCCCAAGAATTAAGTTCGAAAGATACACTCAAGGAGATTTATCATGCGCACGTTCAGTCATACTTTAATATTCACATTGTTTTTGTTAAGCCTTGCTCTGGTCGCTAAAGCATCAGAGCCCGAGTCGGTTAAAAAGTTTGATAACTATGAAGTTCATTACAGTGTTTTTAATACCAGCTTTTTAACACCGGAAATTGCCAAAACTTATGGCATTACCCGCTCAAAAAATCAGGCACTAATTAACATAGCGGTGATAAAAATAGATAAAGATGGCAGCAAGGGAGTACCAGCTGTTGTTAAGGGTACAGTGAGAGATTTGATACACAGTAACGATCTGGATTTTTTCCCGGTACGCGAAGAAAAGGCGATCTATTATTTAAGTCCCCTGCGTATCAGTGACAAGCAGGATGTGTACTTTGATATTTCTGTGCAGCCAGACCCTAATCGCTCTCCCTATCATTTGAAATTTAAAAAGAGATTGTATGTCGACTAAGTTAGCAGAGCCAAAGGAAATTGTTTTAGCCAGTGGTAACCAGGGAAAACTAAAAGAGTTTCAAGAACTGCTGGGCTCTGCGGAATTTAGCATCCAGGCGCAATCGGTTTTTAATGTGCCAGAGGTGGCCGAGACCGGTCTCAGTTTCGTAGAAAATGCTATTATTAAAGCGCGCCATGCGGCAAAGCACAGCGGACTGGCCGCCATTGCTGATGATTCTGGTCTTGAGGTAGATGCCCTCAATGGCCAGCCCGGTATTTACTCGGCACGATTCAGTGGTGAGAGTGCAAACGATAGCCGCAATAATGAAAAGTTGCTAGATCTGCTTACGGGGTTTCCAGAGCAGCAACGTAGCGCGCGTTTTCAATGTCTGCTGGTTTTTATGCGCCACGCAGAGGATCCGACACCACAAATTTTTCAAGGAACCTGGGAAGGACGGATTATTCAAGCACCCCAGGGTGACAATGGTTTTGGTTATGATCCGCTATTTTTTGTGCCCTCTGAACAATGCACCTCGGCACAACTTTCCCCTGAACAAAAAAATCGCCTCAGCCATCGCGGTCAGGCAATGGCAAAGCTGCTGCAGGCCTTTGGCCTTGGTCGCTAGGACAAACTTGCAGTGAGTTTACACTTTGATAGCCTGCCACCACTTAGTCTCTATATTCATATTCCCTGGTGCATAAAAAAATGCCCCTATTGTGATTTTAATTCACACGCCCTGGAGTCAGTGGGACAAGCACTTCCTGAACAGCAATATCTGAATGTACTTTTTCAGGATCTCGATAATGATTTGTTTTATGTGCAAGGCAGAAAGCTGCATTCGATATTTTTTGGTGGTGGTACCCCCAGTTTGTTATCGGCAGCGGCGCTTGAAAAAATTCTTTCTTACGTGGAAGCAAAAATTGGTTTTGAGTCGGGTATAGAAATCACCCTGGAAGCTAACCCCGGTACTTTTGAATACCAAAAATTTGCTGATTTTAAAGTCGCGGGTATTAATCGTCTCTCCATTGGCGTGCAAAGTTTTGATAACCAACACTTAAAAAAACTGGGTCGCGTTCATCAACAACAAGAGGCGATTGCGGCGGCTCAAGCCGCCCGACAGCTCGGCCTTAATTTTAACCTGGATCTGATGCATGGCCTGCCAGATCAAAGTCCAGAGCAGGCGCTGAATGATCTTAATATCGCCATAGAGCTTGAGCCCGACCACCTCTCCTGGTACCAATTAACCATTGAGGCCAATACTGTTTATTACAGTGATCCGCCGCTTTTACC
>JAUXDF010000088.1 GCA_030618505.1 Spongiibacteraceae bacterium
GGTTTATCATCCATACTCCCTACAAAACTGGCTTACAATGCTTGCGCACTAGCCACCAACAGGCACACACCATACCGGATCATACTAACAAAAATTCAGCAGACTGTAACGACACTCCATTTCTGGCTAACGAACGCCCTTACCTATCAATATTACCTCAACAGTTTGCACCAAAATCACCAGATCAAGCAGTAAACTGCGATTTTTGATGTAATACAGGTCATATTGCAGTTTCTGTTCGGCATCTTCATCTGAGGCTCCATAAGGATAGCAAAGCTGAGCCCAACCTGTGATGCCGGGCTTGACTCTGTGACGCTCATCAAAATAAGGTATTGTTTCCTTCAGTTGCTCGACAAACTGGGGGCGCTCAGGCCGTGGACCAACAAAACTCATTTCACCGCGCAGTACGTTAAATATCTGGGGTAACTCATCGATGCGGGCATTACGAATAAAATTACCCACTTTGGTTACTCTGCTATCATTTTTTTGAGCCCAAACAGCATTACCATCCTTTTCAGCATCTACGCTCATACTGCGAAATTTGTAAACTTTAAAATCCCGGCCTTTATAACCCACACGCTCCTGGCCATAAATAATGGGCGCTCTAATACCATCTTCCAGCTTAATTGCCAATACGGTTAGCAGCATAAAAGGCCAGGAAAATAACAACAGGATGGCGCTGGCACCAATATCGAAGAAACGTTCTATGTAGTCTCGGCTAACGCTGTGCTCAAAACCATCGGAAAAAACCAGCCAGCTTGGGTTAAGTGAGCGAGTCTCAATTTTCCCCGCTTCACGCTCGATGAAATCATGCACTTCAGTTACCGCTATACCGCTCAGTTTACAATCCAGTAATTCTTCCAGCGGGAAACCTTTAGTTTTGTCAATACGGCGGCGCTCATCAACGGCAACAACGATTTCTTCAACATCGTGTTGCAGGGCAAACTGCAACAATGAAGAATGAATATCGACCACCAAGGCCTCATCAACTTGTCGCTCCTCCTCCGAGGAAGGGGAAAAACCACAAATAACAAACCGCTCTTGGGCATTATTATCGATAATACCCTGTAATTTTTTCGCCTGATGCCCTGCACCAACAACCAGTATTCGGCGTTTTAACAGATCATCACTAATTGATTGGTAGAACCCTACCCTCAACAGCGTTACCAACAGCAAACCAATCACACTGGATAAAGCCAGAATCCCCCGCCCTAAATAGACTTCAAAAGAAGGTATAATATAGAAAAATACTGAAAGTACGATCCCCCCTAGCAGGAAGAAGCTGACGACAGTCCGCAGGGTCATACCAACAAGTCCCTCTCGAAATCGCGACTGATACACGCCCATTGCCACCATACTGACAGTCATAACCAGAGCAAAGAAAAGTGCTCGTGGAAACAACAACGCCAGATTATCAACCACCCCTTCCGGAACATTATAAAAACGAAGATAGGTGCCAAGATATACCGCAGCAACCAACAGGCAGTATTCTATGCAAGCCAATAAAATATGATGAATATTGACATAATGTTTAAATATTCGAATATGATTCACAGTACATCCTATGTCTGTTCAAACTGAAGAAAAAGCAGAGCTAAATACGTGGAGTGACACTACACTCTTTTCTCGGAAAGAAACGAACACGTGGTCTAAACTGTCTATTTTAGCAATGCTTATGCAGTCACACTAGCGTTCATCCGAGGTATTTTTAAAGAACCATCAAATATACGAGGTTTAAACCGGAAAATGGACAACGATTATTGTTTTATGGCTCATTTACGCTCTCGCTGACACTTTTCACCATCCAGCAGCAGACCCACAGCCATTAATCGGTAATAATATCCTGCTTAGTAAATGCGAC
The DNA here is from genome assembly GCA_030618505.1 of Spongiibacteraceae bacterium. Taxonomy (GTDB): domain Bacteria; phylum Pseudomonadota; class Gammaproteobacteria; order Pseudomonadales; family PIVM01; genus JAUXDF01. The sequence continues at coordinate 1,862 of JAUXDF010000088.1, forward strand.
TGCGAGAAAACACCTAATTTATACCGCCGCCTAAACCATCGGCACCTCAAAGGGAACAGAAATAATGGCCGCACCAAGCTTAGCCAAAACAAAAATCGCCGTGATTGGACAGGGGTATGTTGGTCTACCTTTAGCCGTGGAGTTTGGAAAGAAATTTCCCTGTCTGGGTTTTGACATCAATCACGAGCGCATTCAGGAGCTAAAAGATGGCCGCGACAACACTCGGGAAATCACCTCGGATGAGTTAAGGGAAGCAAGCCAACTCTCCTTTAGCGCGGACACTAAGGACATTGCCTTATGCAATGTTTACATAGTCACCGTCCCCACACCAATTGACGAACATCAACGCCCCGACCTCTCTCCCTTAATCGGTGCCAGCCGTATGCTGGGAAAGATCCTTAAAAAGGGGGATGTCGTTATTTATGAGTCTACCGTCTACCCTGGTGCAACCGAGGAAGTCTGTATACCCTTGCTCGAGGTGCATTCCGGCCTTAGCTATAATCAAGACTTTTATGCCGGTTACAGCCCCGAGCGAATCAACCCGGGCGATAAACTGCACAGGGTGAGCAATATCGTAAAGGTAACCTCGGGTTCTACGCCCGAAATTGCCGAGTTTGTTGATGAACTCTATTGTAGCATCGTTACCGTTGGCACCCATAAAGCCAGCAGTATTCGTGTTGCAGAAGCAGCCAAAGTCATTGAAAACACTCAGCGTGATATTAATATCGCCTTGATTAACGAGCTGGCAATCATTTTTAATAAACTCGAAATCGATACTCTGGAAGTATTGGAGGCGGCGGGCAGCAAGTGGAATTTTCTGCCGTTTCGCCCGGGACTGGTGGGCGGGCACTGTATTAGCGTTGACCCCTACTACTTAACCCACAAAGCACAGGAAATTGGTTACCACCCCGAAGTGATTCTGGCGGGGCGGCGCATCAACGATGGCATGGGTACTTATGTTACCGAAAGCGTGGTGAAGATGATGACCCAAAACCGGGTGCATGTGGTGGATGCCAATATTCTGATTATGGGGCTTGCCTTTAAGGAGAATTGCCCTGACCTGCGTAATACCCGTGTTGTGGATATTATTGATGAGCTGGCAAGTTATCATGTCAATGTTGATATTTATGACCCCTGGGTAGATAGTGATGAAGCTAAACAGGCCTATGGTTATGATTTACTAGAACAACCACAAGCAGGGCATTACGATGCTATTATTATCACCGTTGCCCATACTGAATTTAAACAGCTGGGTGCTGAAGGCATACGAGCTTTGGGCAAACCAAAGCATATCCTTTATGATGTGAAGCATATTCTGCCCAAAGATGCAGTAGATGGCAGGCTGTAGGGTGCGGCTTCCGCACCATGGGTATTTAATTTTAAGCGCATTGGTGCGGGGGCCGCACCCTACGAGGGCGGTTTCTTGCATCCTTAAATGAGCACGGTGCTTAAACTGTTCAGGAGCAATAGGCATATGAACTTAAAAGAAATTGAAGCCGAGATTTTCCGTTTACCATTTTGTACTGTAGAAAGACGATCACAACGGTAGGGTGCGGCCTCCGCACCATGGGTATTTGATTTAAGTGCATTGGTGCGGGGGCCGCACCCTACGGGCATATAACAACCAAATAGGACAAGAGCTTAAACATGAAAGTACTTATTACCGGCACAGCAGGCTTTATCGGCTCAACACTCGCCCGACGATTACTGGCGCGAGGAGATGAGATAGTCGGGGTTGATAACCTGAATGACTATTATGACGTGCAGCTAAAAAAGGATCGCCTGGCCCGCTTACAAGCCCATGACAACTTCACCGATGTCCGCCTGTCGATTGAAGATCGCGAGGGAATGGAGGCATTATTTAAAAAACACCAACCACAAAAGGTGGTTAACCTTGCAGCTCAAGCAGGTGTTCGTTATTCGCTGGAGAATCCCCACGCTTATATTGACGCGAACATAGTTGGTTTTACCAATGTTCTGGAAGGTTGTCGGCACAATGAGGTCGAACACCTGGTCTACGCCTCAAGCAGCTCGGTGTATGGCGCCAACACCAATATGCCTTTTTCGGTGCATAATAATGTGGACCACCCGGTCAGTCTGTATGCCGCCTCGAAAAAGGCCAATGAGTTGATGGCACACACCTACAGCCATCTCTTTCGCCTCCCTACTACCGGCCTGCGCTTTTTTACCGTTTATGGCCCTTGGGGCAGGCCAGATATGGCGCTGTTTATTTTTACCCGCAAGATTCTCGCCGGTGAGCCCATTGATGTTTTTAATTATGGCAACCACCGTCGCGACTTTACCTATATTGATGATATCGTTGAGGGGGTAGTTCGTACCCTGGATCATACAGCACCGGAAAACGAACAGTGGAGTGGCGATCAACCAGACCCTGCCACCAGCCTGGCGCCGTATCGCATTTATAATATCGGCAGTAATCGCCCCGTTGAGCTGCTGCGTTATATCGAAGTGCTCGAAGAATGCCTGGGCAAAAAAGCGCAGAAGAATTTACTGCCTCTACAACTTGGTGATGTACCTGACACCTATGCGGATGTAGACGCCTTGGTGGAGGATGTTGATTACAAACCCACGACTACCGTGGAAGAAGGGATTGCCAATTTTGTCGAGTGGTATCGCGATTATTATCAGCTTTAACACCATAGCAACATCACAAGATTTACACCGTAGGTTGGGATAATATAATAAGGTAAGCTGAATATCATGGAGCACTTAACACAACTGCAAGCCTTGCTCGAAAAAACCAGTATCGCGCAATTGTTTGAACAATCCCCCCAACGAGCAGAGCAATTTTCCTGCACAGCGGCGGATTTGTTTCTCGATTACTCCAAAAACAGGCTTGATCAGCCGGCCATCGATGCACTACTTGAGCTGGCTGACAGCAAAAACCTGCCGCGCTGGATTAAAGATCTTTTTGAAGGGGCACAGCTCAATCACACTGAGCAAAGAGCAGCCTTACACACGCTGTTACGCTGCCCTCCCCAATACAGCCCCCTTCCAGAACTGGCAAAAAAACACCAGCAAGTACAAGCAGCGCTAGAGCAAATGTCGGAATTTGTTGGCCGCCTGCACCAGGGTGAACATCGAGGTTTTTCCAGGCAGCCGATTAAAACCATTATCAATCTTGGCATTGGCGGCTCCGATCTGGGCCCGGCAATGGTGGTTGAGGCACTTCGGCCCTATCATCATCCAAATATTGATTGCCATTTTATATCCAATGTGGATCCTGCTCATCTGCAGCAGGTATTACAGCAAGCCCAAGCTGAAACAACCCTATTTATTATTTCATCAAAATCCTTTGGCACACAGGAAACGCTGGCGAATGCAAGAGCGGCAAAAACCTGGCTTGAACAGGCAGGCTGTACTGAAAAGTTTCTCGCTCAACATTTTGTCGCAGTTACCGCCAATACGGATAAAGCGCTTAAATTTGGTATAACAAAGGCGAATATTTTCCCTCTCTGGGACTGGGTCGGCGGGCGTTTCTCTCTTTGGTCAGCGATCGGTTTACCCATTGCGCTGTCCACCAGCATGGAGTGCTTTGTTGATCTATTGGCTGGTGGCCATGAGATGGATCAGCACTTTAAAAACAGCCCTTTTAGCGAGAATATGCCCGTCATTCTGGCTTTGCTTGCTTACTGGCATAGCAGCGTTGAGGATCATCGCTCACAGGCGATACTGCCCTATGATCAATCCTTAAGCTTGTTCCCCAACTACCTTCAACAGCTGGAGATGGAAAGTAACGGTAAATCAGTTCACCGCGATGGCAGCCCCCTTGAAAACAAAAGCTGCCCTGTCATTTGGGGAAGTGTTGGCACCAATAGCCAGCACTCCTTCCACCAGCTTTTGCATCAGGGAACACAGACGGTTCCCGCTGATTTCATTCTTCCCCTGCAAAGTCATTATGATAAAGAACAGCATAAGTTACTCGCGGCCAATTGCTTTGCACAAAGCCGGGCATTAATGCTGGGAAAAGACCAGCAAGCAGCAATTGCTGAACTGCTAGAGCAGGGTTTAACAAACGATGAGGCTGCGCGACTAGCACCTCACAAAATAATGCCGGGCAACCGACCCAGCAATACCATCACCATGACAAAGTTAAGCGCAAAAACACTAGGTGCCTTGATTGCGCTTTATGAACACAAGGTGTTTGTGCAAAGTGTGTTGTGGGATGTCAATCCCTTTGATCAATGGGGAGTCGAGCTAGGCAAGCAGCTCTGTGATGAAATTGCACCTGCCTTATCCAGCCAATCAGCCGGCCAGGGCAAGGGGCATTTTGACTCATCAACCGAGCAGCTTATTCAGCTTTATCAGCAATGTCAGTAAACACCGACGGCCCTCAATAATCAGCAGGATTTCATGAAAAACTTTAACACCACAAACCTTCCAGGAACGCCCTTGCTGTGGTTTATTTCATGGCTGGCACTGCTGGTCATGAATACATCATCACTGCACGCACTGGAAACCGATATTTCCGTAGGTGCTGCAACCGAGTACAGCTCCAATGCATTCAGAACCAATCAAAACCAGGGATCAGAAACTGAACGCTCTGCCATCTTGCACTTTGGCTTAACCGAGGACAGTTCAGATATTACCGCGCATATGAACTACTCAGCGGAAAGACAACATTATGTGCAAGAGAAATTCGACAAGCGCACAGCGATAAATGGCCGAGCAGATATCGAATGGCGAGTGATGCCTCAACGCCTCTCGCTGCTTATTGATCATGATATTCGCGATACAACAACCGATAGCAGCAGACCCGACACCCCTGATAATCGAGATAAACAAGCGGTAACCGGCATTGGAGCTCAACTGCAGGCCAACCCCTCTAAGGTAGATAATCTGTCGTTGCTCATGCGCGGTAGCAGTGTCCACTTCGACAAGTTTTCTGGTAACGACAATCGGCGTAAACAAGCGACCTTAAACTGGCGGCATTTATTATCCTCCACCCGAAGTGTTTATCTGGGCTCGAGTTATGTTGATGTCGATTACAACGAACCCGATATCACCGATTTTGAGTATCAATCCATTTATATCGGCTTTGATGCCCAACTGGGAAAGAGCTCTTTAGCGCTGCGCATCGGAGACACGATCATTAATCGCGAGGGAGAAGAGAATATTGATGGCAACACCGCCCGCCTTACCTGGAGCCAAACACCTGGCGCCAGTCCGCTTCAGTGGAGCGTGTATTATGGTGAGGAACTGACTGACAGTTCCATCGGCCTGATTGGCGATGGCATGCTGCCCCCGGATACGGGCTCTGGTAATAATATTGAAGAAGTCGATATTCTGACGATCAAGCTGGCCGGGGCAGATTTTTCTTACCGTTTTGCGCCAATTCGTAGTCAGGCGAATTTACGCTTATATTGGCATGATGAAGATTATGAGGAACTGCTACGCGACGAAGTGCAAAAGCGCGCTAACCTTTCGTTTAATAGAGACTTTACCCAAAAATTTAATGCCGGCCTTTATCTTGAATATGACAACATAGAGTTTCTCACTGACGATACCGAGCACGAAGACTATACCTTTGGATTTCGTGGTAGCTATGCACTGGCACGGCAACTGAATTTATCGGGGGATATCCATCATACCAAGCGTAACCACACCATCACCAGTAAGGACTATGAGGACGGCGTGGTTAGTCTGAGGCTGATGTATACCTTTTGAGCCGTAGGGTGCGCCTAAAACAGGGCACAAGCGGCCCCCGCACCAAAACACCCAAAACCAAATTCAAAGATGGTGCGGGGGCCACACCCTACTTCATCAGAGCCAGGATCTCGGCGGTTTTTGCTTCCATCAAGGCTTGATCAGCGCGGCTTTCTACATTTAAGCGCACGACGGGTTCGGTGTTCGACATCCGCACATTAAAACGCCAGTTTTCAAAACTCATACTAAGACCATCGGTAAAATCCACCTGCTCGGCTTCGGCTTCATAAACCTTTTGGATCTTTTCCAGTACCGCTTTGGGATCTTCAATACGATTATTGATTTCGCCACTTACAGGATAAGCTTTAGTGCGCTCTTCAACTAACTGCGCCAGACTCTTGCCAGTTGAGGAGATTAAGCCGGCAACTAATAACCAGGGAATCATGCCACTATCGCAATAGGCGAAATCCCTGAAGTAATGATGGGCGCTCATTTCACCACCGTAGATGGCATTTTCCTTGCGCATGCGCTCTTTGATAAAAGCATGGCCGGTTTTACTCTGCACTGCCTCGCCGCCAAACTGCTCGGCAACAGCAATGGTATTCCAGGTTAGGCGTGGGTCATGAATGATTTTCTCACCAGGACTTTTAACCAGAAAAGCTTCAGCCAACAAGCCCACCAGATAATAACCCTCAATAAAAACGCCGCTCGCATCAAAGAAAAAACAGCGGTCAAAATCACCATCCCAGGCTATACCCAGGTCGGCACTGTGCTCACGAATGGCATCAGCGGTAGCGGCACGGTTTTCAACCAATAGAGGGTTTGGCACACCATTAGGGAAATTACCATCGGCCTGGTGGTGCACTTTAATAAATTCAAAGGGCAGCGTTTTCTCCAATAAATCGACCACGACCCCGGCACCACCATTGCCAGCATTAACGACAATTTTTAATGGTTTTAGCTGTTCAAGATTTACGTAAGTCAGCAAGTGCTCCACATAGGCGGTGGCGGCATGCAGTGTTTGCAAGCTTCCACGCTTAGCACCACTGGCAAAGTTGTTTTGCTCTGCCAAGCGCTTAATATCCAGCAAGCCGGTATCGCCACTGATTGGCTTGGAGTCCTCTCGGACAAATTTCATGCCGTTATAATCTTTGGGATTGTGGCTGGCGGTAACTACAATGCCACCGTCCATTGAAAAATGAGAGGTAGCAAAATAGATTTCTTCGGTACCGCACTGACCGATATCAAAAACATCCACTCCGGCATCAAGCAAACCATTGCTCAGCGCATCACATATCGAGCGGCTAGTCAGGCGGATATCATGACCAACCACCACTTTGCCCGGCTTAACCACTTCGGCATAAGCGCGGCCAATTTGATAGGCGATATCTTCGTTTAATTCATCAGGGATGCGACCACGCACATCGTAGGCTTTAAAACAGCTCAGTTCTTTCATATTGTTTCTTTCATCCTGTTGCCACACTGGCGTGCATTTTACACATTGATGTAGGGTGTGCCCCGCGCACCTTTGACCTTATTTCATCCGGTTGTGCAGGGACTGCTTATGCCCGCTTTTTGGGTGCACCCTACAAGTACCTTGATGCTACATGGTGGGATCGTACAAATTCTCATAACAATAATTGGTCGCTTCAACAAAACCGTCGACACTACCACAATCAAAACGGGTGCCCTCAAATTTATAGGCCATTACACAGCCATCCTGAGCCTGCTTCATTAGTGCATCGGTAATTTGAATCTCACCGTTTTTACCCGGCGGAGTATCTTCGAGAATATCGAAAATATCCGGTGTAAGAATATAACGGCCAATAATGGCAAGATTACTGGGGGCTTCTTCCTCGCTGGGTTTTTCAACCATGCTATCAACACGGTATAAATTCTCTTTCATGCACTCCCCGGAGATCACTCCGTATTTATGCACTTGATCGGCGGGCACTTCCATAATGGCAACAATCGAGCAGCGAAATTGCTTATAGAGTTTTACCATCTGAGCCATAACACCATCACCGGAGGTATTCACACACAG